>NZ_JBHLXE010000094.1:0-34253 GCF_042432445.1 Thorsellia kenyensis
CATCTTAATGTCAATTGATATTATTTATTTTTTGATCAATTGGTTAAGGTTTGATCTCCCCCTGACTTCATATTGGCACGTGAACGTCAGATTACTTTCTTTATCCACTAAATGGGATTCAACAGGATTGTTAGCATCTCCATAGGAAAAAATAGAATAGGTTGTCGTCATCATTAAAAAAGAAGACAGTAAGGTTTTTTGTAAGTAATTCATAAAGCTCCTAATCGCTATCGGATAATGTGTCGCTCTCATCTATAAACTGCCTGAGGGCGCAATAAGGGGATTGATTATTATTAAATCTATCTAGATTTTATTTTATTGCATTGCTCCAAGCTTCATAATAGATGCCATGCCACTTGGGTTAAAACTGATTTTTGTCTCTATCAATCGATTTCGAGTGAATACACCACAAATGTTTCATTACCTCAGGTATTAACGAATTTTTTGCTGTATCTTGTACTGCTATTGCTATTTCCGTATCAAAAGCCATGCTTCTAAGATTAATATTAGCTGATCCATTAATTAAAAAGTCATTACCAATTACCATTAATTTACTGTGTACATAAACATCCTGCCATTTGTGAGGAGTTGAATCATGACTAACTAAAGTACAAATATGAGTCTTAATCCCCGGAATATCAATCGGTTTTACAGCATCTTTAGCTTCATCTTTTTTAGCGTCTTCAACGGATAATCCTTTTTTTGTTATGCCTGTATAAACTGGCATAAGATCAACACGTCCTGGGGACTCTAACATCTTATATGTTTACAACCCACCAGATTTTATGGCCGGAAATTATCGCCGATCTGTAAAAAACCAAGTCACTTTACTCTACGGTCAACCCCTGCGTTTTCATATGGATAGATCCGCTTGGGTGGGTTAAAGCATCAAGTGAATTAAATGGTAAGACAGGAATATATATTCTTATTGATCCAAAAACAAGAGAAGCCTATGTAGGTTCATCATTAGATGCCGGTACGCGAATGTCACAATTAAACCATAAGTTTGCACAGGATTTACTCAGTCGAGATGGCATAATTCAACAGTTTGTCCCAGTGGATTTGGGAGATGCAAAAGACTGGAAAACTAAAAATAGAATTTTACGCCATTTTGAGCAGAAGGAAATAAATAAATTGACAAAGACAAATAAGTATAACGTTCAGAATCGAATTAATGCAGAGGCGCCTAAAAAGAGCGAGAGAAATGCAAAAATCGTGTTAGAGTATAATGCTAAACCTGGAAACAAAATTACTTGTGGGAGTTAAAAATGGTCGGTGAAGAAATATTGGATCAAAAAACCTATGAATTTAGAAAAACGATTGACCCTGTCAGTGGTTATTCTCCGTTTAATGACATAACGTATGTCGATTGGGATAAACGTTCTGAAGTGTATGATTTAACTGATGCAGAAGCGATAACATTTGAGCTTAGGAGTCCCAATGGACAAGATGAAAAAAAATATATCAAGGCAATATCTGATGATGATGAGTTTTGGAATTGGGTAAGTCAGCAGAAACAACTTAAATCGATTCAAATTGATGCAGACCTTATGCATAGAGCCTGTAAGCTTCCAGTCGAGTTTCTGCAAGTCTCTGCCCCTATAAGTAGGGATTTACATTCAAAGATGATTAAAAAAGAGCTTTTATGGGAATTTGGGGAACTTCATCATCTTAAAAAATTGAGAATGTTAATGCCTTTTTCTTGTTATAAGGGTTTTGATGTATCTTTTATAAAAAATGTCACTGAACTTGAGTGTGATTTTGAATTAGAAAAAACGTCTGCTTTTTTCCAACAAATAGCAAAAAATTTAACGTTAACACATTTGTCAGTATGGAATGTGAAATTCACTGATTTTTTTGTACACCTTGAAGGTATGCCTTTAAAAGAACTTAAACTAATCTGGGTGGAACGAAAAGGATTCGATATTGAACTTATCTCTAACTTTCCTTTATTAGAAAGGATTTATTTCAATGGATTACGTATTAGAGGGTTCAGTCTCGATTTTATTCGACAACTCCCACATTTAAAATATTTCGGTGTATCAAATACCAAAGGAATGACCGAAGTGGAGTCATTATTATGCGCACCGAATTTGCAAGAGGTCGTTTTTTTAAACTCTACAATTGATATTGATGAAGAGTCGCTACGAAGTGCTTTAATTAGTAAAGGAATTCAAGAGAGATTGAGATTATAATAGCCTATCAATTTGGATAGTTGTTAATAATTTGATAAGGCACTATCATTGAATAATAGAAGATTTAGCAATATAGTTAGGCCAAAATTTTCAGATGAATTTAAAATAAATGCAATTAAATTAGCTAATAACAGAAGAGACCATTTTTAGCTAGATTTAGGCAAAGAGCTCAATATATCTTAAAACTCTTTGGATACTTGACATAAATCATAGATAACAATTAAATCAACTCTCTTCTGATAGTAAACAGAGATAAGCTAACGAAAAGTTATTAGGAATTTATCTATCGCAGAATCCTCTAGCAGAATACTATGCTTTAACTGGCAAGAAATTCAGCTAGTAGTGCCCTATGAAGGCATTTTTGAACATCAATTAAAGTCTTGGAAAACGGATTTATTTAGAGTTAAGAAAAAAAACAGCAATACGCAAACAGTTGAGTTATAGACACTAAAGGACAAAAATAGGGCATTACCAGAAAACGCTGCGTTGTAGTTGCTGCCAAAAAAACAGCTTATCGTTAAATTGTGTGGATTTCAGGAAATTACAATTCGCAACTTTGCTGGTATTATCAAAAAAGCTCGCGTCTGCACAGCGCGTTCAAAGGCTAGAGGTGGAAATTCTTCCTAAGCGCATAGAAGTCTATAAAAAGCGAAAGAATATTACCTAAAGCCTTGGAATATGAGGGATAACAGACATTTGGAATCAAATAGCATAATTAGCGTTCAATTTTACAGATGAACATTAAGAAAAAAACACAAAGCTGATGTATACTCAACGGAAATCAAGATGCAGGTTTTGGTATCATTCATTTCCCACTCAATAGGTATCGGAATAATATCTATATCTGCAACTTGAAGTAACTTTAGTATATAGATGTGTTGATATTTATTCTAACGTTAACGTTACTTTGAGTAAGCTAATAGACGTCTATTTAGTTCTAGAGTGAATTGTTTAGAATCTCTTGCATAGGCTTTTATGAATTTAGTAAAAGTAGATTTTGTGCAATTGATTTGTTCATAATTAGTTTGTTGCCCCAATAATCTTATGATTCATCATAAAGTGGAGAAAGACAATGGTAATAGATTGTATTGATTGGCATGAAGAACCAGCATACGAATTTGAGTTGGAATACAAAAATGCTGGAACTCATATTGGTATGTTCATATCATGGTTGATAATTAATGATTTAGTTAGTGATTGGATGAAAGAAGATTTTGCGGATGAAATTAAATTGGTACTCAATCGACAAATGACTGGGCTTGAGCTTTTATTGGTAGCTGAAGGCATATTAAGAGAAGATTATATTAGTGAAGATGCACTTCCCTTTGTGGAAGCTTATTATAGTAACGACATTGATTTTTCTAGATCCTATCAAAATGATTATGAAAAAATATTAACGAATAATCTAACCTCTTTTTATCATGTAGCTGACTCTTGGGAAAATTATGAGTTATTAGCGCCGGCATTAGAAGAAGCTTATCAAATATGGGCTGAAAAGAGTAGTGATTCTTAATGGTGCATATAGCGATTAGAGCATATTCAGCGCCCACTCTGTAAATAATTCTGTATATTTGCCATTTTCATTTAAAGAAGATCTCTCAAACGATCGCTTAATTCTATAATAAATCTACTTAGTGCCAGGGCAAACGCATACTTTTTCCTAATTAACCAAAAATCACTTTGGTTCTGGATCTGTCGCTCCAACCACATTGTTTTATTTTACCAACCATAGTGTCATTTTTAGGATGGAGCTTGCATAAATTAAGGCAAAAGCGTCTAATTACAGCAACATTTTCTGCTCCATCTTCACTTCTTAAAATATGTTGCATATGAAAAAAGTAAGAAAAAATTAGCTCACTGATGAGTGGATTTTAATTTGCAAAAGGGGTTATGTTTCTAATTTCATGAATTTAAGAGCATAAATAGCTAGCAAAAAACACAGAGTGCATTAAAATTTAAGAATGTTGATGAATTTAGACAAAAACTTAAGTCGGATAAACAAAATCGTAAGCATCCGTTCAACGCATCTAGAATAAGCCAATAAATTCACTAAACTTAGCATAATTTCTACCAATCGAGGATTATGCTTTATGAAAAAATACACAATACAAGAAAAAATCTCGCATTTAGAAGCGCGTGCAACCTATGGGCTTAAAATGGCTGATTATGCTGCTTTGCATAATATCAATTTTAGCTCATTTAGATGTTGGTCCTATCAAGTAAAAAAGGCCTGATCAGCTAAATCTATTCATTCCATTCAAAAAACGCCTGTACATGCCACAGATGTGGTTGAGGATGAAATCATCAATAGTGCGTCCAAAATTGATACCTCTGCAACGCCAGTATCACAAAGTGCACCACTGACAGACACACTTGTACCTGTTAAAGTATTAGAACCTAATCGCAAAGTATTATCCCAAACTCACACAGATAAACCTGCAGCATTACCAGAAATTAACATGCTAAAAAAATGTCCAGACAAGCTTAATATTTATTAATCGGATTTTCAACAACCATCTAGACCAATACCTGAGGTAACGGTTATCTTGCCCTCTGGTTTGCAGGTTAAGTGCGATATTGTTTTACTAGAGCAGGTGATAGGAGTTTTGTCATGATTCACTCCAATTCTATTTATTTTGTAACAACCCCCATTGATATGCGTTTTGGGATGGGCCGTTTGACTACTTTTTTGCAGGTTAATTTCCCAAACAAATGTTACTCAGGTTCGCTATTTATTTTTACCAATCGCCAACAGAGTATGTTCAAATTAATCAGTATTGATTCCGCCTCTAAGAAAGTGTCCTAAATTAGTTGACCAGTACACTTTTTATGAAATAGATTTTTAAGACAATTTAATGATGATCATCTCTAACTGTTCAGCTAATTCTTCTAATTTTTTTTGTCCGATTTTTTCCGCTAATTCATTATAAGCTAACCGATTATCAGCGAGGACTGCTTCGACTTTTTTATCTACACCTTTGGCAAGTTTGACTAGTACTCGCCTTTTATCTGTTGGTGAAGAGACTTTGACTATGAGATCAAGCTCTTGCATTCTTTTCAAAATACCTGCCATGCTAGGACTCAAAATACAGCATTTTTGGCACAATTCATGTGGTTCAAGCTCTTTTGATTCATGCAAGGATCTTACAATTCTCCACTGCTGTTCAGTCAATTGATGCTTGTTAAGCACGGGTCGAAAATACCCCATCAAAGCTTCTCTTGTTCTAAGTAACAATAAGGGAACGTTGCGGTGTTGATTTTTCATTATGACCTTCAAATGTAATAGATAGAAATGCGTTTTAATTTATTAGTATCGGTTAGTTGAATTATTCAAATATAATTAAAATATCTCAATGCATATTATTTATATAAACCTAAAATATTAAGTTACAAATAGTATTATTAACTAGAATTATAATACGTGTAAGGCACAGTTGCAAATTACCCTCATTTATAGAACATCTGTTTAACTCCAAAATTGAATACTTAATAAGAGAGTCATTCGATGATTCTTATAAAGAATTGATTTTATATTTAATTATTAGCTCCTTGAGTTTAATGGTAATTTTAACATCTTTCTGTTACGAAAAAATTGAATAGGAACCAATTTTATGATCAAACGTAGTTTCTTACGCATACAATTTTCATAAAAAGAAGTTCCTATGGCTAATGAATCTGTCACATTTTCCCGTCCACTTAAATCATTTTTTGATAAATGTTTAAAATTAGCAAAATTTATCTCTCCAATATTTGATCGCCACCAGGGCTAAAATAAAAATAGTTATTCGGTTATAAACACCTAAAAAATAATTGTAAATTATCTTGTTTTATTTTTTTTGTTGCACAACTTGAAATTATAGGGGTTATTCTAACATCTCTTTCTTTTGGTTTTAAAGACCTCTAATGATGCCAAACTATTCTTTTTTTAAGTATAAGAGCGCCCCTTCTAACTCCAAAAATTTTAAGATTATAAACGTCGTTTTAAGGAGATGTTTTAAAAAACATGGTGCATCCTGAACACTATGAATAAAAACAATACCTTAACGAAAACCTTGACTAATCGGTCAATATAAATAACATGGTTAATAAAGCTAATGTATCTCCCCATGAGTAAAGAGTGGGTAAACCCATGTATGACATCAACATCTTTTCTTATGTCAAGGACGTATTTGGTAATGACTATTGAAAGTCTTACTTCAAATATAAATCGGTAGAGCATGTTTTATGTGCGCACTATGTTAGAGAGCTATTTATAGCCTGTGAGCAATACCGTCATTTGTAGGCACAAGATACCTATCACTTGCTAATTTCACTCAATAAGGAAGTCTCTGAAAAGGAAAAACAAACGGTGTAGCTTAGCATGTAAAAATTATAAATAACTCACAGCTATCTTAACAAGTTCCGAGTTGATTAGTTGATTAGTTGATTACGTAATATAGCAAATAAGTTTTTTTAATCTTTTGTGGTAATATCCCATAAGGGAGAGAGAAATAAATAGGATGGGTAATTACCACAAAGTAATCTATTCAAGAGAACATCAATACAAACTTTTTATTTCCTTCTTAAGCATGACTCGCCGTTTCTTTAAGTATAAAATCCACAACCCTGTGCGCCAGCATGATAACAGGTGCATTTGTATTTCCACTAATAATATGTGGAAACGCTGAACTGTCAGCCACACGTAATCCTTTAATGCCCCATACTTTTAGCGTAGGATCGACAACTGAAGTTGCTGCTGCCCCGCCCATTGCACATGTGCCAACAGGATGGAATACTGTTTGAGCATTTTCTCTAACAAAATCAGCAATTTTATCGTCAGAATCATACGCTGCGTCAGGAAATACCACGTCGTGAACAATATTTTTCAAAGAGGGCATGTCAAACATTTTCACACCAAATTTTACTGCGCGTACTTGAGCTTCTAAATCACCAGGCGCTGAAAAATAATTACCATATATTTTGGGTAGATCATTTACATCACGACTTCTCAATTTAACCTCTCCTCTCGATTCAGGGTATAAATGCCCCATCTTTAGAGTAAAACCTTCCAGCTCAGAAGTCATTTCTTTATCTTGAAGACCAAAATTTTCAATAAGTGGGAATGTATGAATTTGAGTATCCCTTCGGCCATCTCCGTCTAAATCGAAAAAACCACCACTTTCAAGTATGTTGGAAGTTACAACACCCCCTTTGAATAAAAGCCAATTGAGACCCTGCCAATATTTTTTAAACCCTTTAGTATCACTTAAAATACTCATCGGTTCTTTTAATCGACCACACACGTTCAAGTGCAAGTGATCTTGAAAATTTTTACCAACCTGAGAACTCTCCAATAGAACAGGTATTCCCATTTCCTCTAAGTGATCTTTAGGGCCAATTCCAGAAAGCAGCAAGAGTTTTGGACTTCCAATAGCACCAGCACTGACAATCACCTCTTTTTTAGCCTTAGCGACAACAGTACTGCCACCATTTTGTTGATATTCAACACCAACAGCCTGACCATTTTCTATCAGGATACGGTGGGTAGTACAATCTGTTTTTAATGTTAACAAAGGATTATCCTTGACTCGATTGAGATAAGAATAGACTGTACTGGCTCTCTTTCCTTTATGAATAGTCGCTTGATAAAATCCTACACCTTCTTTATCTTGTCCATTGAAGTCTGTAACGTATTCGTAACCCATTTCTTGTGCTGCCTGCAAATAGGCCATAGCAAGTGCATGTCGATGTCTATTCTCAGTGACATAGAGGTGACCTTGTGTTCCATGATAAGGTAATGACAAACTTTCATTTCGTTCGCAAGCTTTAAATGCATTTAATACTTCTTCGTACCCCCAACCTTCACAACCAAAACGATTTTTCCATTCTTCATAGTCATGCGGTATGCCTCTTACATAAGCCATACCATTTACTGAACTACTTCCACCAAGAACTTTACCTTGCGGAACATCAATGCGGCGGTTATTAGCATAAGGTTCCGGCTCGGTTTGATATTTCCATGTGTGGCTAGCCATCACAAAAGGAAGTCCCGCGGGCATATGTATATATTTATTTTTATCTGTTGGACCCGATTCAATTAGCAATACTTTGGCTTTCGTTTCTTCTATCAAACGCGTAGCGATTACACAGCCCGCAGAACCAGCACCAACAATGATATAGTCATAGTTTTGATCCATGAATCACCCCTTTTATCCAATTGATATTAAATAATAATTAGTTCCCTTTGCAGTTTTTGAGTAAAAGGGAATCCATAAAAATCGTTAATACATTAACGTTTTTCTTTACAAATTGATATAAGCAAAAAATAGCCTTTAGTAAAAACATGAACTCTCTCACATATTTTTGTTTTTTTAATAACATTAAGTCATATATTGAATTTAATCATGAATTGCTGTTTTTTAACTTTCACGCTTAGATAGATTTTGGTACACTAACGCTTATTACTTGAACGCTTAGTTCCTCTCTATTTAGTGCCTTTGGCATTCTTCACAATAAATACTGAGCGATAATTTTTTAGTCTTTCTAGAGGTCTACGTAAATGAGACAATCTTTGACCCTCGCTCTGCTTCAAGCAAGGGAGACGGCCATGCTTTTTTTTCGCCCCATTCTTCATAAATACAATTTAACTGAACAACAGTGGAGAATTATGCGGGTCTTATTTAATCTCCGTTCAGTAGATTTTGATGAACTTTCAAAAAAAACTTGTATTTTAAAACCTAGCCTCACCGGTATTTTAAATAGAATGGAAAGAGATGAGCTTATATTTAAACTAAAGCCTCTTAACGATCAAAGAAAACTTTTTATTGCTTTAACTGAAAAAGGCCAATTTATTTCTAAACATGTACATTATGAGATTGAACTAGGCTACAAAAAGATTGAGTCCTCATTTTCACTAGAAAAATTAAATGCATTACAAGCCCTCATTGAAGAGTTTAATGCACTTAGTTCTTCGACTGAACTTTTGGAATTAAACACACAGCCTATTGCAGAAAAACAAAACTCTTCAACCTCTTGATGAGTCAGTTTTTAGTTTACTAAACATCTTGGCTTTAAGTTATATATACCCAATTGAAATCAAGATGCAGGGCTTTTTCATGCTTAAAGTCCACCGAATAGGCATTAGTTTATCTTTTGCAAAGCACTTGCAAAAGATAAACAGTATAAAAAGAATTTTAGTGTTATGCTTTGTGTTATTTCAACTTGTTAGGTTTTATTGTTTTAGCTTGTGTTCTGAATTAATATGTCACCCAATCGTTAAATCACTTTTAAAAAGTCACCAAGTATTCGGTGATTTACTTCACAAATAATTAATTTTTATTGGTTTCAGCTCTATTATTCACAACTTCTTTTGAAATTTGTAAGTCTCTGTTTATTAATCAAATTTTAAAGTTCATTTATTTCCCTTCAAATCGCCACAATAGTTAACATGATGTTTATAAATGTTTTTTAACTCCCCCTTTTTTTAGTCACTTGATTTTTGAAATGAGGTTTTTTTCTTCAATTAGTGATAGGCTATTAAACACTAACTTATTAGTATTAAGTCGGTTAATTTAATTACTCTGATGAGGTAGGTATGCGTACTAATTCATTTCATTTGTCTGAGGTGATTGATTCTGTAAATACTAAATACTTTACACAAGTTTTATTGAATTTTTTACACTCTAAATTCTACTTTGACAGTGCAATAGCTTTTAATTATCAATCATCACATAGACCATTTTGTATCTTTCAATCAGATAAGGAATCCGTACATAACCATAAGAACCTTTATGAACAAGGGGCTTACCTAGATGATCCTTTCTATCAAAATGTTTCTAACAATCAGGATATCGACATCATCAAGTTGCATGAAATAGCGCCCAGAGATTTTTTAAAATCAACTTATTTTCGAGAGTTTTATCATAAAACAGGCTGGTCAGATGAGACCGGTATATTAATGCGACTAAATCAAGAGGAAACAACCGGCTTTTTCTTTAGCCATTTTCGAATAAAGAGTAATCGATTCAATAAAGACAGAGACATTCTGGATTTTTTTTCTATTGTGAAAAGTTTATTAAAATTACATTTACACTATCTGGAACTCAATAAAAAAGTTTCTCAATTCATCGAATTACCCGATAAAGAATTGAAAAGTACTTCTATAAACCCAAGAGTTACACCTTTTATCAAATTGACTCGCAAAGAAAAAGAAATAGCCGAATTGATCCTATCAGGTAAAACGTCTAACGAAATAGCTAAACACTTATTTATTTCGGTCGGCACAGTAAAAAATCATCGGAAAAACCTTTATGCGAAACTAGCAGTAAAATCACAATGTGAACTATTTGCTCTATTTAATCCTAAGTATTCTTCTATTAAATAGTATTTGAATAGGTTTTATCAAGAATGCGTTTGTGATCACAAAATCCTACAACTATCCCTAAGGGGATATATCAGTGAATAACTTGTTATTGAATAATAACTTCACTTTTATTTAGGAGGCAATATGGATCAAATCAATTCTTTAACTTATTACGCAGTCACTAAAAAATATGATTTACAGTTTGCTGAGTTAACTGAAGATCTTGACGTGGATGTGGTCATCGTCGGCGGTGGTTTTTCAGGGATAAACACAGCCCTTGAGTTAGCAGAGCAAGGAATTACTAATATTGCAATTTTAGAGGCGAACTATTTAGGCTATGGCGGAACAGGACGCAATGGCGGACAAGTCATGGCTGGTATAGGACATGATCTGGAAAAAATCAAAAAACATGTTGGAAAAGAAGGACTAGACGCGATTTTTAAAATAAGTAATCTTGGGGCTGGTATCATTCGAGACAGAATAAAAAAATATGCTATTGATGCTGATTTCTGCCCTGGTTATGCCTATTTGGGGAGTAATAGGCGACAAGAAAAAACTTTGCTATCGTGGTTTAAAGAATTTAAAGAAATATCCCCCGAAGATGAAATTGAATTTTATACCGGAAATGACATAAAAAAAATCGTAGGTTCAGATGCCTATACCTGTGGCATTAAGCATATGGGTGGTGGGCATGTCCATTCGTTAAACCTTATGCTAGGTGAAGCAAAAGCGGCGGTGAGTTACGGTGTCAAAATCTATGAAAAAAGCCCAGTGGTATCTGTTGAATATGGTCAAAGGATAACAGTCAGAACCAATAAGGCAAAAGTCGTTGCTAACAAGATGCTCTGGGCTTGCAATGGTTTTTTAGCAGGATTAGAACCCTATATCTATAAAAAAACCATCAATACTTATGCATTTCAATTAGCAACAGAGCCACTCAGTGATGAATTAATTGAACAGATCAGCCCTATTCGTGGGGCTTATAGTGATATTCGTCCAATAATAGATTATTACCGAGTAACAAAAGAGAACCGTTTACTTTTCGGAAGTGCAACTCGCTGGCTCGAATACATACCCAAAGATTTAAAAGCATGGAACCGAGAAATTATGCTTGAAATATTTCCATATCTAAGTGATGTGAAGATAGATTTAGCCTGGGGAGGTCCGCTCTGCTGTAGCGCTAATCTTTTTCCTCAAATAGGTACACTGCCAGATAATCCAAATGTCTTTTATGTTCAGGGTTACTCTGGTTTTGGTGTGACTCCGAGTCACATCGTCTGTAAGGTATTAGCGGAGGGTATGAATGAAGGATCTGAAAGCTATGACTTAATGAGCTCTATTCAGCATGTCAATATCATAGGCAAAGATGCCCTTCGTCCACTCATTACCAGTGCAGCCAAAATTTGGCATCAAACATCAGGGTACTGGAAAGGAAGGAGATAATTCGATTACTCTCGTTTATATTAATTTTGTTAAACCGACTTAAAAAGTCTTTTTTTAATCCGTATCAAGGAGCTATTTATGAAAGCAATATTACTCAAAGAAGCCATTCCAACGTTACACAAAATAGGCAGTATTACTTTATTAGGTTCAACAGTAATTGAGGGTGATCCTCAGGCATCGGCTTTATCTACATTAGGTGAACCTTCTGATAATCTCAATGGGGGATACTTTGCATGCACCCATGGCAAATTTTCTATGACTTATCCATTTACAGAATATGCCACTGTCCTGTCTGGCTCTCTTGCACTCACAAATGAGTTAACCGGTGAAAGGACTGTTTATGGTCCTGGTGATTCTTGGATTGTAGAGAAAGGAACTCCTGTAACTTGGGAGGTCTTGTCAGATGAGTTTGTAAAACATTATCTCGCTTGCGTTAACCCATAATTTGGAGGCCTCATGACTGATATAACCCTTTTACCCTCTGTGGTGGATTTTTTAAAACAATCCCACGGCCAATATATTAATGGACAGCATGTTAAAACCTCAAGCAGCAAATCTCTCGAGGTTTTCAATCCTGCAACAGGAGAAATCATTGCTCATGTTCATAAAGCGACTGATGCTGAAATAGATGCCGCAGTTCAGGCCGCTCATACTGCATTTCATAGTACTTGGGCTGACACATCACCTATGCAAAGAGGGGATTACCTTTATAAATTAGCCGAATTATTGCAAAGAGATAGAGAAATTTTGGCGCAAATTGAAAGTCTTAGTTCTGGTAAAATCATTCAACTTTCACGTTTTTTAGAGATAGATCAATCAACCCAATTTTTGAAATATTTTGCAGGTTGGTCTAGTAAAATTAGTGGAGAAACACTTAATGTTTCCCTACCGTCTTTTAATAAAGAGAAATATTCAGCGTTTACCTTACGCGAACCTGTTGGTGTTGTTGCTGGGATAATTCCCTGGAACTTCTCAATTATGATTGCCATTTGGAAACTTGCAGCAGCGCTAACCTGTGGCTGTACCATCGTCCTCAAACCAAGTGAATATACCCCCTTGACTTTACTCAAATTAGTCGATTTAGCAAAAGAGGCGGGGATCCCAGATGGTGTTATTAATATTGTCAATGGTGATGGTAAAGAGGTTGGTACTCGTTTAATCACTCATAAACTCGTATCAAAAGTAAGTTTTACAGGCTCTGTAGCTACAGGTTTAATTGTGGGTGAACAAGCCATGCACTCGAATTTGAAACGTACCACACTAGAACTTGGTGGTAAAAACGGTGCAGCCTTCTTAACTGACGTCTCTGTGGAAACGATTGTCAATGGCATTATCGAAGCGGGTTTCTTAAATCAAGGGCAAATCTGTGCAGCAGCAGAGCGCTTTTATATTCCTAATGACCTTTTACCTGAAGTGATGGATAAACTTGCTGTGGCTTTAGGATCAATGAAAATTGGATCCTCTTTGGATGAAACCACTCAAGTCGGTCCACTGGCTAATAAAATGCAAAAAGAAAAAGTGCTTAGCTTAATTGAAAAAGCAAAATCCGAAGGAAATAAAATTATCTGTGGAGGCCATGCCATTGAAGGAGCTGGCTATTTTGTTGCCCCAACGGCGATATTGGCTAATAGTACTCAAGATACCTTAATGAAAGAAGAGACGTTTGGTCCTGTTGGTACATTAATTGGTTATGATAACGAAAACGAACTGATTAATATGCTTAACGATAGTCCTTACGGGCTTTCTGCAAGTTTATGGACTAATGACTTAAGTAAAGCCTATCGAATGATCCCTAAAATAGAAGCAGGTACTTTATGGGTCAATATGCATACTTTTTTAGATCCAGCCCTACCATTTGGGGGCGTCAAAGCGTCTGGAATAGGGAGAGAATTTGGGAGCGCATTTATTGAATATTATACTGAATTAAAGTCCGTTATGATTCGTTATTAAATCTAAGGCAGTATCTTTGCTTTTTTAAAAGATACTGCCTTATCAATTTTTGTCTAACTGTCACTTTATTTGAATAAACTAACAATACAAAAGATGTGGCAGTACCGATTCTTCTGCATAAAATCAGATGTGTTAGCTAGGCTTCTTGACCTTAAAATGAACATCACACTATGCTGTGTAAAATTTTGGCATATGAGCCGACTTGAAAATTAGTTAATGCCTTAAAATCCTCTTCTTGATATCCTAAGATTTTCCCATCAGTTCTAAGTAATTTCATATCAATAAGTATAACCCCTAATGTTGGAACTATTTTCTCACGCCAAATAAACAAATAGAGCTTTTCACTTATTTTAATATAATGGCAGCGGTCAACATCAGCAAGTCCCTTTTCTACACCTTCAATACAATGCCATGCATAAAAATTTTCATTTAAATAGATATGTTCATATTTTTCTGTTGAACTATAAATATATTGATTTCGATAACCAATCAATTCATCAGTAAAATGATGTAGTTGGTCATCTGTAGTGAGTATTTTTGCTGTACCGAATAAGATACATACATCAACATCCGTCAAACTCACATTTTGCTTGATACGTGAAAAAGCAGACACACTGACTTGGTCAGCAGTCGGCAATTGTCCATAAATTAAAGTAACCAGATTTAAACTAACATCTAGAATAATGGTTATTGTACCTCTGGGGTTATCGGGATCTAAAAAATCAATGAAATAGATAGACTCTCTAATGCTTGTACACCGATAAGATAAATATTCATAAGAATTAAAGTGCAATAATTCTCCTGGAAGGAGTGCTAAACGCATAGGTTGCTTTTCTTTAAAATATAACTTAAACGTTCTACCTGCTAACTCGTCACTTCTCGAAACCAAGTGACTTGCATGCTCAAATCCATTCGCTAAATCTCCGACTTGAATAAATGTAACATCACTCATTATTTTCTCCTATGCTAAATAGATAAACAGTAAACTCAAAAAATGTCTCTGGCATTGTCAAATAAGGCCAAGATTAAAAAATAAAATAGCCATTACATAGTAAATATTTAATTCATTTAACCTGTTAAATTAGCTCTTTGCTTTAACTAGTTAAATGAACAATTAAATTTACTATCTAAAAGACGATGATTCGTGTGTGTTAAACAGACCGCTCTAACTATGTAAAATAAAATCAATCAATTTTCAATTCAGTGACATTAGACAGTATTTATCAGATACCCTGTCAAATTAAAACTGAGTCCTCATCCCTTAATTTCTTTATGTTGAACGATCAGAAGCAGTTGTTGCATTAGTTGTTGCATCATCAATAAACTGCTCAATAACAGTTGTCTTTGCTCACCACTCAAAGGAATATAGCGTCTTATTGGCGGTACCCTACCAACCACTTCACTGGCAGCAAAATGCATAACAGTAAATGTCCAACTCTCTGCTGTCATAGTCAATTGAGCTTTTGTAAAATCCATTTTTTTTAACGTTTCATAAAATTCGGGATAATGACTAAATAAAGTCATCAATTGTTCACTTATTCCCATATTGCCTTTAATAATTGGTTTTATTGTCTGACGTTTTAACATTCCAGTTGTCTGAAATTGACAAGTCAATCCATTACCTGTATGGGCATTATCAATCATTAGATTATTTTGGCTTTCCTCTTCATTCGAGCTTACAAAATCACTACTAATCGAGAATTCACTCTGGATCAAATGCCCTAAAAATAATGGTTTGACTTGTTCTTTTACCCGAACATACAATTTTTCAGTTGGTCTAAAAACAGCCTCTGCTGGCGCAATAAACTTTACTTCATACGGAGCTAAATTTTGCTCAAGCTTTTTCAATAATGCACCTAGCTGGTAGCCCTTCACAGCCTTGACGGATAGTTTTAATCTTTGCCAGATTGTTTGTTTGCTCACTGTTTTCATCATCCCCTCCTGACTAATCAATGCTTTTAAGTTCATTTATTTCAAGAAATTTTTTATCCGTGACCGCAAATGATTTACTCACACTCTCCTCTAAAGGCACAGGTAAAAATGGATTGACTTTTTGAACTCCTATTGTCCAAATTAATGCATACAAAGCGGTGAGAGCTAAAATTATTCCAAATGGAACATAGACAGCTGATGCATTCATTCCAGGGGGAGTAATAAATACAATAGCAATGACTATGCCTATGCTAGAAATTATTTGCGGAATAGGAAAAAATGGAGATTTGTAGGCCCTTGGATAATCAGGGCGTCTAATCCTTAGAATCACAATAGATAGAGTAACAAGCAAATAAGCCACACCCCATGAACATACCGCAGCGAGGACTAAAGGAAATATTTTATCTATGTCCCCTTGAATCCAAAAGGCATGAACACAAGGTAACACAACAGCAATAAGAATACTAAAAACAGGTGTTTTATACTTAGGATGCAAATAACCAAAAATTTTAGGGAGTGCACCATCAACAGCCATTCCGTACAAAATTCTAGGCACGGCAGCCATAAGTGTGTTAATCGTAGCCCCTCCTGCCAATAAAAACCCTATTCCAAGCCAATAAGGTCCCCATTCTCCCATCACATTTTTGGCAAATACAGGAATAGCCATCGGTGTATCTAATAGCCTTAAACCTGTTTGTTCATCAAGAAATATATTCTCGACCTGATGGCTTAAAGAGGCACCATATAGATACATACATAAAGCCACAAAGCATAGACCCAGTGCAGAGGCATATGGAATGGTTTTATGCGATTTTTTTATTTCCGGCGCCATGGGGGTAACCAGTTCACATCCCACAAACATAAACATAGCCATACCAACCAAACTGAAAACCATGAATGGGTCGGAAACTAATCCAGTACCAAAAAAACTTTCTAATTTAACAGCAGGTGCAATAATTAATCCCACGATACTAAAAGTCATCAATGTCACCCACATGGCGAAAGTTAAAAATATTTCAGCTCGTCCAAATACCTCAATTCCAAAGGCATTTAACAGGCCAAAAGCACAGACAATCCCTACCCCAACAACCCAAGACGCATTTTTATCTTCTAGCGCAGCATTCAATCCCTCAAAATTGACTATAGCCATAATCCCAGAAAGCACAGTTTCGGCTGTACCTGCAAAAATATGCACGATTAAATAGGCAGAAATTGCGCCTATAATGGCCCAAAATCTTCCCATGCCACAAGAGATATAATCATAAACAGAACCTGCTGTAGGCATCATCGATGCAGCCTCAGAAAAAGTAGTTATCTGGCACTGTATCATGATAAAGCTCAGTAAAATAGCAAGTGCAAAAGTATCGCCACCAATACCAAAACCACTTGTTACCGTTAAAATCACAGGGCTTGCCATTATGACGCCGACTGAGCTTGCAAGGGCAGTAGGAAATCCTACATAGCCTCGATTCAATTGTAAATCGAGTTTATCTTTAAATAGCATAACGCCTCCTTAAAAACTTTTAAATTAATTCGATATCCCTTTGTTGTTTTCCTTTTATAGGTTTAACGCTGTTTGATTTTTCATTAATATATTAATAGAATTAGAGACTATCAATACAATTAGATAAAATTCATTAACTTATTAACAAATATGCTAGCTAGGTCACATAACCCAGATTTTTCATTTGTCTAACTTCTTATTAGAGCCTATCTTTGCACTTCAATTCACTTGCATTTTTTCGTAACAGAGCATTAAAACAGAGTAATTATTTTTTCATTAATAAATAATCAATTATTTTGGAGAGCTTATGAATAGTACTCAAGCAAGTCAGCCTTTAAATTATGGTATGGCACTACTCACAGCAATTGTTCTCTTTGCTGCTATTGCACCTGGGATCTTAATGACAGCTCCCGCTGTTGCCTCTCAAGTAGCTTCAGAATGGGGCTTATCTGAATCTCAAATTGGTGATCTGTTTTTTGTCGAACTTGGTGCGATGAGTCTTGCGACATTGCCTGCTTATTTATGGTTAAGCAGGGTTAATTGGCACGTTGCTGGTTATATTGCTGCTGCACTTTTTATCGCAGGTAATATTGCCTCTGCTTTCATTCAGGAATTTCATCTGATCCTTATCGTAAGATTTCTCGCTTCTTTAGGTGGCGGTTCTTTGATGATTTTATCTATTACCTGTGCTGCTAATGCACCTAATCCAAGTAGAGTCTACAGTTGGTGGCTTCTTGGTCAATTGGCTTTTGGTACCATTGGCTTGCTTATTTTCCCACCACTTTTTGAAAAGTTTGGGATAAAGGCCATCTACTTTTCTTTAGCTGCTACGATGGCTATAGCTATTCCTCTTATTAAATCATTTCCCATTAAACCTTTTAACGTAACAGTACAAACGGTTAAGGAAGTGTCACACGTTAGTCTATTTAAGAAAATCTTGGCAATATTAGGTGTACTCAGTTTTTACATCTGTATCAGTTCGGTTTGGACATTTATTGGGAATATAGGTGTAGAGGCTGGTTTAAACAGTAAAGATATAGGCGTTATTCTATCGATATCCACTGGTGCTGGAATAGTAGGCGCAATTGTCGCTGGATTATTAAGCATTAATAAGGCAAGACAACTGATGCTTTTAATTGGCTATGGATTGCTTCTTGGTGCTATTTTACTACTTTTAGGCGCGCCGGATACCTTGCGTTTTATCATTGCAGCTGTTGCGTTTAAATTCACCTGGTCATTTGTCTGCCCTTTCATGCTTGCACAAATCGCTGATTTAGATACCAGTGGAAAACTTATGAATAGTAGTAACTTGGTCATTGGTGGTGGACTTGCAATAGGCCCTATGATCTCAGGGCGTATTCTTCAAAACATGGGAATGAATTCATTATTGATTTGGTCTCTTGTATGTAGCGTTATTTCTTTATATTTAATCATCATCATTGCCAAAAAAAGCAAAATTTACACGTTAAATGAAGCTTATTCATAACATTTGCAATGAATCTGTTAAAAGCAGTTTTATGTAGATAGAAATTAAAATTAAAAATAGAAAAAGGATATAAGATGACAAAACTTACTGGTTTTTATTACGATGAAAAATGTTTTTGGCATAGCACAGGACTTCACTCTGGTACCTTATCAGTAGGAGGGTGGGTGCAGCCGCCCTCAGGAGCAGGTCATGCAGAGTCTCCTGAGACTAAAAGAAGAATGAAAAATTTGATGGATGTAGCTGGATTGACCGAACAACTTTATGTAAAGTCCGCCACTGCTATGGAAGAAAAAGATTTGCTTAGAATTCACCCTCAAAGCTATCTTGATGAACTAAAAAAAGTGAGTGACTCTGGAGGAGGCATGCTTGGCATGGAAGCACCTTTTGGTCCTGGCAGTTATGAAATTGCGAAACTTTCAGCAGGTTTAGCATTTGAAGCTGTGAAGGCTGTATTTACAGGCGAAGTAAAAAATGCTTACTCTCTATCAAGACCACCTGGCCATCATTGCTTACCTAATCAATCGATGGGATTTTGTTTTTTAGCTAATATTCCATTAGCTATAGAAAAAGCGAGAGCTGAACTTGGGCTTAAAAAAGTTGTTGTCATTGACTGGGATGTCCATCATGGCAATGGTACTCAGTATATTTATTATGAAGATCCAAATGTATTAACTATTTCCATCCATCAGGATAGATGCTTTCCTCCAGGATACTCTGGTGAGTTAGACATAGGAGAGAGTGCAGGTAAGGGATATAATCTAAACATTCCTCTTCTAGCAGGATCAGGTCATACTGCATATTTAGAAGCTTTTGACAGGGTAGTCATTCCGGCCGTTAGACAATTTAAACCAGAATTAATTATTGTTGCATGTGGTTACGATGCAAATGGCATGGATCCTCTGGCCAGAATGCTATTACATAGTGACAGTTTTAGGGTAATGACACAAAAAGTTATGCATGTAGCAAATGAAGTTTGTAACGACAAAGTAGTCCTAGTTCATGAAGGCGGATATGCTGAGTCTTATGTCCCCTTCTGCGGTTTAGCCGTTATGGAAACTTTAAGCGGGATTCGAACAGAGGTAAATGATCCCTTATTAGAATTTATTAGTTTACAGCAGCCTAGTAAGCATTTTAATGATCTTCAAATTTCTCTTATTGATGAGATAGCAAGTTCATTTATTTTAATAACTGGAAAACATTCTTTTTGATTAATTTAAATGATAAAAATCACAAGAGTAAATTAATCTAAGTAACTCGTTGCTCGATCTTTTTGTTGGATAATTTTGATAGATATTGAAAATCTTATCTCTAATTTTGACGGCAATGAGAATTGGTAGTGAAGTCATGCCATGGCTATTAGCGGAAGATCAAAGCGCAGTTCATGATAGGAGCACAGCAAAAATTAGCATCTCTAAGAAGAAAAACACTGAATTTATTGCGATTAGCGCCATTTAAAAAAAAGGAAGCACCGATGACGGAAAAAATGATGAAATCTGTATTTGATATTAATTTTAGAAAATCGGCTAAATTTATTTTAACAAGGGGATAATTTAAAATGATCACAAAACTTAAAAAGCTGATGGAAATTTACCCCCCCGTGTTCATAGGGATTTAGCTAGATTAATTTTAGCTTTAATTATCTGATTTTTATTTTTAATATTTCTCGCAGCAGGATGAGGGATCCTTAATATAAAAAGATCATCCCACTTTTCTACAGGGTACTTACCAGATTCAATTACCTCAGTATTTATTATCTGAAGTTCTCTTTTTAATGCAGGAAAATTACCATCATACTGTCCAGCAAAAATTAAAACTTTAGCATTTGCAATTTTAATTTCTTTCACGAGTTTTTTTAAGGAATAATTAGCTATTGCATCAATTATTTCTTTATTTTTGATGTGTTTTATAGCCCCTCGTTTATAGTCAAATCCATAAAAATTTAACCAAAGAGGTTGTTCTCCCAATATTTTTCTAGTGTAAATAGTCAACCAACCAAATTTACTTCTGCCTTGTTTATTTAAACTTTGTATAGATTCATATTTTTCTGCACTCAATTTAATCAACTCTTTTGCACTTCGATTTATAGATAAATGAGAATCTAAACTAGAAAGCCAACCCCTAGTTTCTTGCCCTATTATTGCAACACGACTGGTTTCTTTTATATTGGGTATAAAAGGTGCACTTAACTTTTTTACCAAATTAGGTTGCTGGGTTTTTAAATATGAGAGTATATTAACCAGTTCTTCTTCATAGTCTTCTTTATCAACTAATTTATTCATATTCAGTCCTATTTTATTTTATTTTATTTTTTTTTAATAATTTATAAAGTAATTCCAAGTTCCATCTCATTATTTTGATTCATAGAGTTTATCAATTTATTTTAGCAATAAAGTTAAATAGTGTATGAAGAAAAAGTCTAAGTGACTTTATATTGAATTTTCAACAATTTTTTCAACTTTAATTTATAAAATTAGTAAAAAACTAATCTACCATTTAACATTTCCTTTTATTCTTTAAATATCTTAGTCACAGGTTTTTGACCAGTATATGCGTATCCTCTGTACATGCCCTCACTGTTAAAACAAAGACTGATATTGCCTAGGGAGTCAACTGCAATTAATCCACCTTCTCCATTAATTTTTACCAATTTATTCATAACTACTTCATTAGTCGCTTCTTCTAAACTGTATCCCTTATATGCCATCAGCGCACTGACATCATGCGCAACAACAACTCGCATAAACATTTCACCTGTGCCTGTACAAGAAATTGCAACCGTTTCGTTATTAGCATAGGTTCCTGCTCCTATGATAGGAGTATCCCCTACCCGACCTATTTGCTTATTAGTCATTCCACCAGTTGATGTAGCTGCTGCTAAATTTCCATGAATATCTATGGCTACAGCCCCAACAGTACCAAATTTAGTCTTCTCATCAATTGGGGTTTCTTCGTTATCTGTTAGATTATTTGGCAATGTGCCATCATGATCTAAAACGAAACCTGAATCATTTTCAATTGCATTTTTTAACTGTTGGCGTCTAAAATCAGTTGAAAAATAAGTAGATTCAACCATTTCTACGCCTTCTTTTCGTGCAAAGATCTCTGCTCCTTCACCAATAAATAAGAGATGATCACTTCGTTGCATCACTTTTTTTGCTGCTAATATCGGATTCTTTATATGGGATACGCCAGCAACAGCACCTGCATTTAAATCTCTTCCATCCATGATTGCTGCATCTAATTCATGTGTTGCTCCATGTGTAAAAACCGCTCCATGTCCTGCATTAAATAAAGGGCAATTTTCTAGACCTACAACAGCATCAGTCACTGCATCAACTGCACTTCCACCCTTTTCCAAAATTCGCTGGGCACTTAGCAGAATTGCAGATAGCTCATTATGGTATTTTAGTAATTGATCTTCTGTAAGTACTTTTTTACTTATCACACCCGCCCCACCGTGAATTACTATTACTGGTGTAATTTTTTGTTTCATGTTTTTTTACCTTTTATTTATTGGGATTAACTCATTAAATGTGAAATTAATTTAATGCTTTAAGGGTGTTTTCGTTAATGTTGTACTCGATTAAGAGGATATTTAAGTTTTTGTAAATCTTCATTATTTAAATTATTTTCATCGTTTTTTTATTTCAATTGATTTCCTCAGCATGATGACAAGCTACTTGAGATGTTCCTATGGTCCGTAGCTCTGGTGTTTGTACTTTACACTGCTCCGTAGCAAATGGACAACGCTTATGAAATGCACAACCGTCAGGTAAATTAAGAGGGCTTGGCAGCTCACCAACAATAGGGATTTTTATGCGCCTATCTTCAGGATATATCATAGGTGTTGCTGAAAGTAAGGCTTTAGTGTAAGGATGCAACGGCGTTTGATATAATGTTTCCTTGGTGCTTATTTCAACAGCTCGCCCAAGATACATGACCATAACATTCGAAGCGATATGCTCTACCACTGATAAGTTATGAGAAATAAATACGTAGCTGGTATCTAGTAAATCTTGTAAGTCCATAAATAAATTGAGCACTTGGGCTTGTATGGAGACATCAAGCGCTGATGTAGGTTCATCCGCTATGACTATTTGAGGTTCTAGCATCATAGCGCGAGCAATCGCAATACGCTGTCTTTGCCCTCCCGAAAACATATGCGGATAACGCTCAGCAAATTCTGGCCTTAAACCCACTTTGTTCATCATTTCTTTGACTTTCTCTTTTCTTTCAAATGAAGATAATGTGGTATTTATAATTAAAGGTTCTTCTAATTGTTTTGCTATCTTAGCTCTTGGATTTAAAGACGCATATGGATTTTGAAAAACCATTTGGACTTTTGAACGCAAAGCTTTTAGTGACTGAGATGAGAGATTAGTAGTGCTTTTACCGTTAATTATCACGTCTCCAGAAGTTGGTATCTCCAATAAAGTCAATTGCCTAGCCAATGTTGATTTTCCACACCCAGATTCACCAACAACAGCCAATGTTTCTCCTTTGCGTAGGGTGAAACTCACACCATTTAAGGCTTTTACAACTTGACTTTCTTGCTGATGTTTTTTCCAAAACATACCACCACTAAACAGGGAAGTTGGGGCGTCATAATGGCGGGTTAATGCGTTTACTTCTAACGGAATTGTTTGTTCTTCCATACTCAGACTCCTGCAACATTCTGCCGACTTATCGGCGTTGATAAAGGATATAAACAGCGCACCTCGCTATTTTTATTTGCTAATGAGTCATTAACAGAATGTTCTCCTTGCGCCTGCTCAGCAACCATAGCATCATATGATCTTAATAGAGGTTTTGTCGTTGAACACCCCTCTTTTGCATACGAACATCTAGGAGATAATAAACATCCACTAGGCCTATCATACTGGCCTGGTACAATTCCCGGTAGCGAACTCAAGCGAAGAGATCCCTTGCTATGCTCAGGTATTGCTTTGAGTAATGCCTCAGTATAAGGATGGCGAGGGTGATAAAAGAGTTCAGGTACATCTGCCACTTCAATCACTTCACCTGCATACATCACAACAGCTCGTTGAGCAATTTCTGCAACAACTGCTAAATCATGGGTAATCAAAATAAGTGCCATATTATGTTTTTTTTGCAGATTTACTAGCAATGTCATAATTTGCGCTTGTATCGTTACATCCAACGCCGTTGTGGGTTCATCTGCAATCAATAGCTTGGGTCCACAGGCAATTGCCATCGCAATGACTACACGCTGACACATCCCTCCCGAGAGTTGATGGGGATAACTATCTAATCTGGTTTCTGGAGAAGGGATTTCTACCATTTGCAATAGCTCTATAGCACGAGCTTTTAACGCTCTACCTCTCAGATTTTGATGAAGCTTCAATACTTCCATAATCTGCCGACCAACCGTATAACTAGGATTAAGTGAGGTCATTGGATCTTGAAAAATCATAGCGATGTCTTTTCCGACAATTGTACGGCGTTCCTTAGCAGTGATTTCAAGTAAATTGGTACCCACAAAATGGACTTTATCTGCCGTGACCTTACCCTGCTTATCAAGTAATCCCATCAACGCCATCATCGTAACAGATTTTCCTGAACCTGATTCTCCTACAATTCCAAGTACTTCTCCCGTCTTTACGTGGAGGCTAATTTTATCAATAGCTTTAAAGGCATTTTCACCTTTTCCAAACGTAACAGATAGATTTTCTATCTCAAGCAAGAAATCTTTCTTTGTTGCTAACTCTTCATTATTTTTTAACATGCCATTGTTTACCATTTCAATTGTTAATTAAGATAACAGCCAAAAACTATTAGTAGAATCAAACATTATCTGGCTTGTTTTAATTTTGGATCGAGTGCATCACGCAAACCATCGCCAATTAAATTAATTGAGATGACTGAAAATAAAATTGTCAATCCTGGAAATGTAACAATCCAAGAGGCGCGTTCAATGTATTCACGGGCAGAAGCAAGCATAGTACCCCATTCAGGATCTGGTGGCTTAACTCCTAAACCAAGAAAGCCCAGAGCCGCAATTTCTAAAATAGCAGAAGAAAATCCCATGGTCATCTGTACAATAAGTGGTGCTAAGCAGTTAGGTAATAAGGTAACAAACATTAAGCGTAATGTATTAGCACCCGCCACACGTGCAGCTTGGACATAATCTCGATTTAACTCAGTCATAGCCGTAGCTCTAGTTAATCTAACATATGCAGGCAATGAGGCAGTCGCTATAGCTATCATCGCATTAATTAAGCCCTGCCCTAGTATTGCAACAATCGCAACTGCAAGTAGCAGTGTCGGCAAGGATAACATTACATCTACAATTCGCATTATCGCAGCACCAATATATTTTGGAAAAAATGCAGCCAGTAACCCTAATATGACCCCTGGAATTACAGCGATAAATACGGAGCAAACAGCAATAAATAGTGATAGCCTGCCACCATAGATGATACGAGAGAAAATATCTCTACCGACTTCATCAGTCCCTAGTAAAAACTTGATAGAACCGCCTTCTTCCCAACTAGGTGGTTGCAGTATATGCCCTCTGAATTGTGTTATAGGATCGTTCTGTGCAATTAAAGGAGCAAATATTGCCGCTATAATAATTAGTAGCATGAAAAACAATCCAAAAACAGCCCCACGATTAGCACTATAGCTTAGCCAAAATGTACGTATTGGAGATGGGTAATTAGTTTGTGCAGAACCAAATCTATCAAGTTGATCACTCGCTTGTGATGTAATATTTATTTTTTCAGTCATACCCTAATTACCTCAAGATTTACCGTGACGAATACGTGGATTAATTACTCCATAGAATATATCTACGATAAGGTTTGTTAAAATGACAAGTATTGCTATTAACAATATACCATTTTGAACAATGGGATAATCCCTACGCCCTATCGCCTCAATCAACCATTTACCAATACCAGGCCAAGAAAACAGTGTCTCAGTCAATACTGCACCGCCTAACATGGCACTCACACTCAAACCAATTACTGTGACAACTGGAATCAACGCATTTCTAAGTGCATGACCAAAAATGACTTTCAATGGAGATAGCCCTTTTGCATACGCTGTACGAACATAATCTTCTTTTAACACCTCTAGCATCGACGATCTCGTCATTCTCGATATAATTGCAAGAGGGATAGTTCCAAGCACAATAGTGGGTAAAATAAGATGCCTTAGAGCGTCAATAAATGCGCCTTTGTTGTAATCAGGATCATTAATTTGAGCTAAAAATGAATCTATCAGCATAAACCCTGTTATTGGTTCAATGTCAAAGTCTAAGCTGATCCGACCAGAAACTGGTGTCCAACCCAGTTTAACGGAGAAAAACATGATCAAAATCAGTGCCCACCAAAAGATAGGCATTGAAAAACCAGTTAACGATAAACCCATAACTCCATGGTCAAAAATCGACCCTCGTTTAACCGCTGCTAATACTCCCATAGGGATCCCTAAAATTATGGCAAATATCATGGCAAAAAGTGTTAACTCAAATGTCGCAGGAAATCGTTCTAAAAATTCACTTAACACTGTTTCTTGTGTTATGAATGAACGACCAAAATTCCCTTGCAGCACATCCAATAAATAGTTGTAATATTGAATGTGCAAAGGCTTGTCTAATCCCAGATTTTTTAGAACTTCTGCATGATATGCAGGATCTAAACCGCGGTCACCCATCATGATTTCGACAGGATCACCAGGGATAAGCCTAACCAAACTAAAAGTTAATAATGTAATCCCTATAAACGTAGGAATAAGCATTATTAATCGTTTAAAAATAAATGTCAGCATTCGCTTTTACCTAAAAAATAAATTATGAATGTCTTACTTTAAGATGCTAATCTAAAAATGGTGATTTCGTTTTTACTTACCGCCATCTATACTTAAAATTTGACCTGTTATCCACTGTGACTCTTTTGCAGCAAAAAATAATACGCCATTTGCTATATCTTTAGGATCGCCCAAGCGACGCATCGCTATACCGGAAAGAATCTGCTGCTGTTTATCTTGACCGAATTTTTGCCACTGACGCTCACTGCTTGGATTAGAACGCACAAATCCGGGAGCAATACTGTTAACTGTAATACCAAATGGACCTAATTCATGCGCAAGCTGACGAGTCAATCCAATTTGTGCTGCCTTTGAAGCCGCGTAAGCTTGTATACCAGTTAAACTGATCCCTAGACCTGCGCCACTAGAAATATTAATGATGCGACCAAAGGTGTTCTTTTTCATCATAGGCGTGACTGCTTGGCTAAACCAAAATGTACTGTCCGTATTTACTTGAAATAAAGCGTGCCAATCTGAAGGAGTGATTTCTTCAATAGGCCTGCCTTCTTGACCACGTACCCCCCCTGCACAGTTAACAAGAATATCAATTCTGCCTACACGCTCGACAAAAGCTAGTACATCTTGTTGAATTGTTACATCCACCACATGGGCATTAATCTTTCCTTTATTAGGTTTACCTGTGATGCTATGTTCAGTACAAAGTTTTAATGTTTCATCTAAAGTAACTTTATCAATATCGCACAACCAGACATGTGCCTCTTCATCTGAAAAAGCACGAGCTATTGCTCGGCCTATTCCTTGGGCTGCTCCAGTAATAACAACGGTTTGTTCTGAAAAATCGTATTGCATCGTGACTCCTATTAATTAAAATATGACTCCAAATTATGTTCATGTGGAAATATCTGTTTATAAAAATTAATTTACCAAAGCAGCAACACGGTCAAGATTTTTTAAAGACAGAGGCTGTCCGTCTTCAATCGCTGTAATTCCTGAAATGATGGCTTTAAGCAAAGGGGTAGGCACACCGACTTCTTTTGCCTTTTCAACAATGACGCCTAATTGTTGATTCACTTCTGTTTTTCTTTTGTGAATGGCAAGATCACGCCATATTCCACTATGCGTTTTGGCGGAATTTTGATTAAATTTAACCATCGCATCCATAGATTTTTCACTTTCTTCAATCGAAGAGTTTGCCATAAACGCTAGGGGTTCAAAGCCATTAAAGCCCTCCAATGGAATATTAAGAGCTTTAGCAACACAACAAACCTCTTTGCCTAAAGCAATTAATACATTGCGGTATTGTGGTGCTGCCAAAATATCTACTATGGATTCATTGGTAAGTGCACTTGCAAAAAGTAGCGCACCATAGGCGAGCTTGCCCCATAAAAAACTGAAAATTTTATCAGTAGTGATCGCATTAGGTTCAAATAACTGCATTAGCGCATGAAGTTTTTGCAGTCGTTCTGTATTTTGACCTGAAAGTTCACCTACAACAACAGCGCCACGGCCTGCATAGTGAATATGACCTGCTTCCAAAATATCTGCTCCAAAATTAACAAAACAACCAACTGTTCTTTTTTCGCCCAATATTTTGGAAATTGTTAATTCGTTCAAACCATTTTGTACGGATAATACGCAACCATCTTCATCTAAAAAAGGAGCTATCATGTAACATGCACTTTCGGTATGTAAGGCTTTTGTACACAAAAAGATAGTGTCGAATGGTTTTGAAAAATGTGAATTTAAATGTTCTGGTAAAAAAGCTTTGGCAGTCACAGTAATATTGTCAATAGGACCGCTGATCTTAAGTCCATTTAAATTGATTTCATTGACGTGCACTGGGTTATTGTCAACTAAAATTACCGGTTTCTTAGCACGAATAAGATAGGCTGCGATGGTTCCTCCCATCGCACCTGCTCCCCAAATTACTATCGGTTGTTCCTGCACAAATCACCTCGCTCTATTCACTGAAATTACTTTTGGCTTACTTAGGTTAAGACTCAATTGTATTAGATAAAGTCTTTAACAATTTTTTTAATTTTATGAAGTTATTTAGAGGCACAATGGTATTTAACACCAAGGTCCTTCAAGGATATCGCGAGTTTCTTGAACAGCAATATTCCACATTTCTAATTCCTCTTCAGCCGAGCGTTGATACCAACCACCAAAATTACCATCGCCTAAATATTCTTTAGATTCTTGGGTATTCATCACACCATAACGTTGGTAATCAATAGCGGGTTTACGTTGATCTGGTGAATTAGCATGCGCTAAACGCGTCCAAGGTAGATTTTCCATCCAAGATGCATGGGAAGAAGTAGGATCTATTTCACGTACTTTAGCTAAGGTTTTTGGTGCATTCCACCAATTATAGAAACGAACTTTAACTTCTGGATTAGCCAACATCCATTCAGCTGCAGCGCTTTGAGCGGGTTGATTTCCTCCATGACCATTAACGAGTACAATACGCTTAAAACCAGATCGCTTTAAACTGTCAAGAATATCTCTAATCAACGCAGTATATGTATTCACATTTAGTGTGATTGTTCCAGCAAAACCAGCAAAATAAGGGGTAATACCAAATGGGATGGCAGGATAAACAGGTATACCTAGAGGTTCAGCTGCATCAACAGCAACTTTTTCGGCTAGAATCATATCTACAGCCATACTGAGATAGGCGTGCTGTTCAACACTACCCAAAGGCACAACAACCCTATCATCAGTTTTTAAATACTCTTCAATTTGCATCCAATTCATATCTGCAATTTTCATTAATGGCTTTTCCTTTATTTAAATTTTTAAACTGTAGAGTCTTAAAAAATCGAACTCATTTAGTCGATTTAGAACAGGCATCTCTCATTTAATACTTCTGTCTTTAACATATTATCTATCTAACTATTGACCAATCTGAGTCTTTTAAAATGACAATAAAAGTAGCTTATTACAGTCTATAAATGTTAGAAAATTTAACCTCTAAATATTTAAGATAATATTCTGGACCAAGAGATTTACCTGTAGCACGAACTAACAGTTCATCTGGAGTGTATGTTCTTCCGTGCTTGAGTATATTATCTCTTAGCCAATTTAATAATGAATCATACTGGGCATTTGACAAATCGTTGTTTATTTGTGGATTTTGTTTTAAAGCGGCTTCCATAAACTGAGACGCCATTACATTTCCTAGAGTATAAGTCGGAAAGGAACCAATCATCCCCTTCGACCAATGTATATCTTGCAATACACCTTGGGTATCATTATCAGGTGATATTCCCAGATACTCTTGCATTTTACTACGCCAAAATTCTGGTAGTTGTTTTACCTGTAAAGAGCCATCCATGAGTCCCATTTCGATTTCTGCACGAAGCATAATATGAAGATCATAAGTTAATTCATCAGCTTCAACACGGATAAAACTTGGCTCTGAACGATTGATTGCGCGATAAAATGTATCTAAAGAAACATCATCAAGAGATCCTTTGAAGGTATCTTTTAATAATCCGAAGTGATTTTGCCAAAACTCAAAAGAGCGTCCTACTCGGTTTTCCCATAACCGCGATTGCGATTCGTGGACACCATAGCTAGTACCTGCAACAGCATACAATCCTAATAGGTCGAGTGTTAAAGGTGTACCGCTTAATTCAGGAGCAACATTTTGTTCATATATTGCGTGCCCTGCTTCATGCAAAGTACCAAATACACCAGCATTTAAAAAATTTGGATTAAAACGAGTTGTTATACGTACATCTTCACGGGTCATTGAGATTTCAAATGGATGCGTAGTAGTATCTAAGCGACCTCTGGAAAAATCGTAACCGATTTTTTTCGCTAATGCAGTGGAAAACTGATATTGTTTTTCTATAGGAAAATGCCTAAATAAAAATTCGTTATCAGGTTTTTCAGCAGCGTGAACTTTTTTTGCCAGTGGCACTAATCTTTCACGTAATTGTTTAAAAAGCGTTTGCAAAATAGGTACTTTTAGTCCTGTCTCAAACTCATTGGTCACGGCTTCATACGGGTGGTTTTCATAACCTACTCGTTCAGCGATGTCTCTCTTTAAATCAATGATTTGTGTTAAAAAAGGTTGGAATTTTTTAAAATCGTTATTAGCTCTTGCTTCGCGCCATGCTGTTTCAGCTTCAGCACTTAATTGAGCTTGCTTAGCAACTAAACTGGCTGGTATTTTACTAAAATGGTCAATGGCATCACGCAAAGCTTTTTGGCTACGAATATCATATATAGTTTGGTCATTTTTACTTTCAGCTACTTTTAAAGCCCCAGATAATTCATCTGATAAAATAATTTTTTGCGCTAATTGGCTTAAAGTTGCAATCTGTTTTCCTCTATTTTCACTCGCCCCTTCAGGCATGCCTGTACTTGCATCCCAATTAAGTAAATTAATTACATTCAATATATTACTAATTTCACTAACGTGCGCATTTAGTTGATTCGTTTCTAAAGAGATCATAGGAATGTCCTTTGCTAAAAATATGTTTAATGCATTAAATCAGATTTCTCTTTTTAACAGAGAGATGAATTCAACATATACCTTTCTCTCTGCTAAATTATTTAGTATAGACTGTAAAAATAGTCATTCCTAAGAGAACAATTATTCAATGATATCTGCATCAGCGTAACTATTTAAAGTAAGTGGGCTTGCAACGATACCCGTTACTTTTTTGTTAACAGCTAAAGCACTTAAAGGATGGAACAACGTAACCCAAGGCACAGTATCATTAAACATCGCTTGTGCCTGACGATACATTTCTACACGTTTCTCATGATTTGTTTCAGCTCTTGCATCTTTTAGCAATTTATCAAATTCCTCATCACACCAACGAGAGAAGTTACTGCCATCCACTAATCCTGAGCAAGAGAAGTTATTAGATAGAAAATTATCAGGATCACCATTATCCGAAGCCCATCCCAAAACTGCTGTAGTATGCTCACCATCTCTTGCCCTGCGTAATAATTCACCCCATTCAATAGTCTTAATATCTGCATTTACGCCAATTTTTTTGAAGTCCGCTTGTAAGATTTCGGCTGTTAATTTAGGATTCGGATTAGACCCACTAGTTCCTGGTCTAACCCAAATTTCAGTATTGAAACCATCAGGATAACCCGCTTCAGCGAGTAATTTTTTTGCTTCCTCTATATTCAGTTCAAATTTAGGTAAATCAGCGTTATAACTCCACTGCGTTTCAGGATATGGATTAGTTGCTGGAGCACCAGCACCAGCAGTTACAACATTTATTAAATTCGGACGATCTACAGCTAAAGCAAGAGCTCGTCTGACCATCTTATTATCTAGTGGCGGCTTTTGAGTATTTAGTTGTAAATATGAAGTTGTCAAAGCACTGCCTTTAACTAATTTTAATTTCTCGTCTGCTTCAATTGCAGCCCAATCCTGTGGACTTGGATAAAGCATGACATCACACTCACCAGCTTTTAAACGCTGTAAACGCACAGAGGCATCAGGTGCTATGCTAAAAATCAATTGATCAATTTTTGGTTTGCCGCGAAAATAATCTGCATTGGCTTGATAACGAATCATTTGATCTTTGTTATAACGTTTAAAAACAAATGGACCTGTTCCGATTGGTTTAGTGTCCATGTCTCTAAGATTGCCAGATTTTTCTAACTGAGCTGCATACTCACTTGAAAGTATTGAGGTAAAGCCCATTGCAAGATCTGCAAGAAATGGAGCCTCTGGGCGAGTTAATTTAACTTCGACAGTGTGCTCATCGATTTTTTTAACGGACTCTATTAGGTTTTTAAAATCCATTGCTTGTGCATAGAACCACCCCTGCGCAGCAGTCTTATACCATGGACTGGTTTCATCTAATTGCCGAGTTAAGCTATATACCACATCATCAGCATTAAATTCTCTAGTTGGTGTAAACCAATCAGTCGTATGAAATTTAACACCTTGTCTTAAATGAAAAGTATACGTTTTGCCATCCTCGCTAATCTCCCAGCGCTCAGCGAGTGCTGGCCTCAATTCCGTAGTACCAGGAACAAAATCAATTAGACGATTATAAATAGTTTCAGATGACGCATCCGCTGTTGAGTTAGCATGATATAAAGAATAGTCAAATCCGTCAGGACTTGCTTCAGTGCATACTTTCAATGTTTTGGGAGAGTCAGCATAAGAAGCTTGACTCATCATCATTAATAAGCTTGCCGTCATAGTCAATGCAAATTTTTTCATAGGGACATTCCTTTTGTTAAGATTAGATATAGCGAATCTAAAGATATAATAATACGTATATTTTTTACCATTAACTTTGTTATTACTAAAAGTTCAATACGTTTCATCAGTAGAAGTTATAACTTCACATTAGCCCGCAGCGCTGCATTAATAATGTGTTTCTGCATCGCTGCTCTTGCTAATTCAGGTTTAGCCATGCTTATGGCTTGAAAAATATTTTCGTGTTCTTTGAGGGTTGGTGCCAACATTACATAATCTCCTTTTGGGGGAGATTGACTTCTATCGACGGGCTTCCTAATTTTTTTTATCACATCTAATAGTAAATTATTTTGGGCCAAATTAATGATTTGGCTATGAAAATCAACATCACAAATTTGAACAGTCAACAAATCGCCGTCCAGCGCAGCCACTTTAGACTGTTCGATACTCGTTTGTAGCTTTTTTATATCGTTTTTAGTGGCATGAAGCGCGGCCATCTGAGCCGCATAACCTTCTAATTCATGCCTTAAAGCGAATACATCTTTTAAAGAATATTCTGCATAGGGCCATTTTTCTCGTTGTTGTAAGGTATTCTCAATTACAAAAACTCCTTTACCGGGTTGTATATTGATTAGCCCTTTAGATTCTATAATTGATAACGCTTCTCTTAAAGAAGCACGACTGATGTTTAGAATTTTTGATAAATCATTCTGTGAAGGCAGTTGTTCAGAGCGCAGCCACTCTTTATTTATAATTTTAGATTCAATTAACTCTACAGCTTGTTGTACAACAGACATTCTTTTGATAGACATTAATACTCTGACCTTTTGATAATCGGGATTTCATGGCTTAATGAGTTAGGATTTTATTGTGTGAATTAGTAAAAAAACCTAAAGCAGTAGATATTCAAAAAGATAAGACCAGGCAGACAGGTCTGATCTGTTTAAAAAATAACATATTGTTAAAAAAAATCAATTCTTAATTCAATTATCTTGAACTAAATCACAAATAGAATTATTTTGTATCATTGTCAATTATTTTATATCATTTGACAATGTAATTGCTTTTATTGTAAGTTTTTAGAGGAAGAGGGTTGCTAATGATCAATTAATAATTTAAATAAGTTGATGATAATCAATCTAATAATGCTTTTCTGCGTGCTAGTTATATTCAATATAACTTTAGAATAACACAATCCTATATCCTAAGTATCTAGACTCAAACCATGTTACAAGTAGCCCTATTACTTAAAATATATTAACCTGTGTCATTACTATGAACGTGGTAAAACTTCCGAAGAACACTCTTCCGTTTTTTTAATGAGAGCTTTGAATTAGTGTTAAATCTCTCATTTGTTAATCGAGTAGAGCACAGGAACTGCCCCTGCACCCTCTCACAGAACCGTACGTGACACTCTAGCG
>NZ_JBHLXE010000095.1:0-51532 GCF_042432445.1 Thorsellia kenyensis
GTTTTTTCGATAATATCGACCATGAACTCATGTTAAAGGCAATAGACCAACAAAACCCACCTAAATTGGTTCGACTTGCCCTAGTGCGTTGGCTAAAAGCGGATGTTATGTATCCTGACGGTAGTATTGAGTCAGGAGAAAGTGGCACGCCTCAAGGCGGTGTCATTAGTCCACTGTTGGCGAATCTTTTCTTGCATTATACCTTTGACAAATGGATGGAGCGTGAATTTCCAACGTTACCATTTGAACGTTATGCTGATGATGCTATTATACATTGCGTATCTGAGAAGCAAGCCCAATATGTATTAAGTAAGCTGAAAAGAAGAATAATTGATTGTAAGTTAGAATTACACCCAGAGAAAACTAAAATTGTTAACTGTGAGGTTAATACAAATAAACAGGTAACAAATAATAAATTCGATTTTCTTGGTTTTACCTTTAGACGTAGAGGAGCTAGTAGCACTAAAAGTAATACTGTGTTCACGAGTTTCTTGCCAGCGGTAGGGGATAAAAAGAAGGTAGTAATCAAACAGAAAATAAAATCTTTCAATTGGCAAGCGATGTTACAAAAAGGGTTGGATAACGTAGCTAAAGTAATTAATCCCTATATTAGAGGGATCATCAATGACTACAGTAAATTCTACCAATCTGAACTAGATGAGATATGGAAAACAATAGATGCACGTCTAGTTAGATGGATCATGAAGAAACATAAAAGGTACAAAGGCAAGAAAACCAAATCATTTAATCTACTTGAAGAGATAAAATCTAGTGTTCGCTACAGAGGGCTGTTTGCTCATTGGCAATTTAAACTAAGTACAAAAGCCAAAACAACATAGTGATAAAACATTAGAGGTTGGGTTAGAGGAGCCGTATGACGCTCGAGTGTCACGTACGGTTCTATGAGAAGGTGCAGGGGCAGTTCCTGTGCTCTACTCGATTTATATTAAATTTCTATGGATTTGATTTTAATTTAAATTTTAACTCGTGGATTCGTAAAATATATCGCATTATTGCCATTAAAACCCTTAGGCAATATACAAGAAGTTAGAGATTGGGTGTATCGGTTTGCTCAGTGGTATAACCATGAACACTTACATAGCAGCAATCCATTTATTACCCCTGCTGATAAACGTACTGGTAAGGATGTGGCTAAATTACAGAAAAGACAAGAGGTCATGAACCGCAAGAAAGAAAGTCATCCTAATAGATGGGCTAAAGGGCGTATACGTGATTGGAGTCCAATAACCAAGTGACGTTTAATGAAATGCCTGAATAGGATAAAACAAACGGTGTAGCTTAGTATGTAAAAACTATAAATAACTAACAACTATCTTGGCAAGTTCCGGTACGCGTAATCCTTCTATTTAGAGCACACATCTTTGCAGCATACTCATCATAAATTAATTATAATGCTTTCTTTTCATTTTGTACCGTATATTCAGAATGATTTTTTAGATACAGTGCAAATATTATTTCAGTCCCAAAAAGTCAGTAATATACAAAGCAAGAAGTGCTCTAGAGCGAGTTCATGTACATTTTAATATTTGGGTTAAGGGTTATGAAAAAATGTTTACCGTCCTTGTGTTTGGTATTTTAGCTATAACAGTTTAACAAACGATTAAACTGCTCACCTAGCATTTTTAATTAAGTTAAATTCAATATTTCACTGATGCTTAAGGTTAAGCAAAATTTTCTATGTTCTAAAAAGATTAAAAATAGCAAAAAAATTATATATTTTGTTCTTGCAACCTAAAAAAAAGAGATCACCCATCGCGTTGATAAGGTGCTTAAAAAAACACAGGCATTAACTAATTTTGCAATTAGCGCATTTTTTTATTTTATTTTTTACTTGCTTTTTCCTCAGCTTCTGAGTTTAACTTATCCAAAAAAATAAGTTTTTCAGCTATTTGCTTTTCAAGCCCCCTATCAGTTGGATGATAAAATCGAGTCCCTTTTAATTCTTCAGGCATATAGTTTACCCCAGCAGAGTAAGCAAAGGGTTCATCATGGGAATAACGATATTCTTTGCCATAATTAAGTGATTTTAATAATTGAGTAGGGGCGTTTCGAAGATGGATAGGTACTTCAAGTGAATGATGTTTTAATGCCGTAGTGATAGCTGCATTGTATGCCGTATAAACAGCGTTGCTTTTTGCTGCACAAGAGAGATAAATTATTGCTTGAGCAATGGCTCTTTCTCCTTCCGCAGGGCCTACGCGAGTAAAACAATCCCATGCACTTATAGCGATTTGCATAGCTCTAGGATCTGCATTACCAATGTCTTCAGATGCAATAGCGAGTAATCTTCTAGCTACATATAAAGGATCACCTCCTGCCGTGATGATTCTTGCATACCAATATAGTGCTGCATCTGGATTTGATCCCCGTACAGATTTATGAAATGCCGAGATTAATTCATAATATCTATCACCTTGGTTATCAAAATTAGCAGATTGATGGCCAAGTGCAGCTTCCAATGCTTCTTCTGTTACTCTATAGTTTTGTTTCTCGTCGATAGGTGACATGTCGACCATCATTTCCAGTGTATTCAGTGCTTTTCTTGCATCGCCATTTGAAAATTTTGCTACTGAATCGAGAATAGTGTCAGAAATAATGATATTTAATTTTCCAAGGCCTCTTATTTCATCACTCAATGCGTCCTTTAATAAAAGCGTAATTTCTTCAATGGATAAAGATTTTAATAGATAGACCCTGGCCCTTGAAAGCAGGGCAGAATTGAGTTCAAAAGAAGGATTTTCAGTTGTAGCCCCAATAAATGTAATTGTGCCATTTTCTATGTGAGGTAAGAAAGCATCCTGTTGCCCTTTGTTAAATCGATGCACTTCATCTATAAACAGCAAGGTTTTTATTTGTTGGTAACGATAAGATTGTGCTTGGCTAATCGCTTCACGAATTTCCTTTATACCTGAGGTAACGGCAGACAATTTAATGACTTCTGCATTTGCATAAAATGCTATTAGTTCGGCTAGTGTAGTTTTACCTGTACCAGGTGGTCCCCATAAAATCATTGAATGGAGTTTACCGGATTTTATAGCATTAAACAGAGGCTTTTGAGGGCTCAAAATATGAGATTGCCCTATATACTGTTCTAGTTTTGTAGGACGCATTTTAGCTGCAAGCGGCAAAAATGCGTTGTCTTCATCTAAAGTTAAAGAATAGTTACTCATTATTAGAGGTCATTGATGAATAGATTTTGAAAAATATGCTAGCGTTGATCATCAAATTCAACACCATCTGGTAGTTCAAAAGTAAAATAAGAATCTTCTATTTTAAGACTATTTTGCTTTTTGAGTTGGTATTCGATTTTTTGCCCGTCTTGCTCTATGACATTGAATGACTCTATTATCCCTGCACTTGTGACGTTAATATCAAAGGACTTAATGTTATTATCACTAGATTTTGGCGTTAATGAAAAATTATTTCCCTTTTGCTTGATATTGTACTGACTCCAATCACTATCTCTATTACTAGCTATAAGCTTAAAGGGAGTATTTGTCGTAGCATCATTTAAATTGGTCGCTGTTACTTGTTCCACAAATGGATTATAGAACCATAGGGTTTTTCCATCGGAAACAAGAATACTTTCATCAGGCACCAATGTATGCCAACGAAAAAGATTGGGGCGACGGACCCAAACGTCACCTTCTGCTTCTTGAATTAGAGCATTGTCTGCATCTCGTACTTGTTGAGTGAAACTTGCTTGAAATGCTGAAACTTCATCTAGGCGACTTTTAAGTGTTTTTGACGCATCTGCATAGACACTTAAGGTTCCAAATACACTGAGTAAAAACAAAGTTTTCAACACACTAAATTTTTTAGGATACTTGATTGTTTTTTGCATATTTAATCCTCTTAAAATCTGAAATATAAATCAGGTTAATTGTGCGTCAGTTATAAAAATTAATCCTTCGGGATGTTTGATTAGTCATTACATCTTAGCATAACTTTTGGTAAAAACCTTTATTTTGCTAAAACCATACGAGTGCCATTATTATTAGGCGTGCTGACTATTCCTTGCTCTTCCATTTCTTCAACAATCTTTGCTGCTCGATTATATCCAATGTTAAATTTTCGTTGTATGCCCGATATTGAAACTCGCTGAGTTTCAATAACAAATTGGACAATCGTATCAAATTTTTCATCCACTTGATTTGAATCCCCTCCCTCATTGTCACTACTCGATTTGGGTTCAGCAATAATCTCATCGATATATTTGGGTGTTCCACGAGCGCGCCAATTAGCGACAACATTATGCACTTCTTCATCTCCAACAAATGCACCGTGAACACGTATGGTTGATGAGGAATTTGGAGGCAAATAGAGCATATCACCAGCACCTAATAGAGACTCTGCTCCTCCTTGATCTAAGATGGTACGGGAGTCTATTTTACTTGAAACGGTAAACGCTATTCTTGTCGGTACATTCGCTTTAATTAACCCCGTGATAACATCCACAGAAGGTCTTTGGGTAGCCAAAATAAGATGAATTCCTGCTGCTCGCGCTTTTTGTGCTAATCGAGCTATGAGTTCTTCAATTTTTTTCCCTTCAGTCATAATCAAATCTGCAAATTCATCCACCACTACGACGATATAGGGTAATTTTTCTAAATAGGGAATAGTTGTTTCCATACTGTCAGAAGGCTTCCATAAGGGATCTTTGATTCGATGTTGCATGTCTTCTGCGAGGTTTATTTTTTCGTTATAACCCTCAAGATTTCTTACACCTAAAGCCGCCATCAATTGGTATCTTCTTTCCATTTCTCCGACACACCAGCGTAAAGCATTAGATGCTTTTTTCATGTCAGTCACTACTTCAGTGAGTAAATGAGGGATTGAATTATAAATTGATAGCTCTAACATTTTAGGATCAATCATGATGAATTTAACCTCATCAGGTGATGCTTTGAATAAAATACTTATGATCATAGCATTTACACCAACAGATTTACCCGAGCCGGTTGTACCAGCTACAAGTAAATGAGGCATTTTAGCTAGATTGGCAACGACAGGTTCCCCAGCAATATCTTTTCCAAGCACCATAGTCAGAGGTGATTTCATCTCTTTAAATTCTGTGCTATCAATAACATCTCTGATGACGAGTAACTCTCTTTGAGGATTAGGAAGCTCTAATCCTACATAAGGCTTACCAGGGATTACCTCAACCACACGCACAGAGCTGACAGAGAGCGCCCTTGCAAGATCTCTATCTAGTGCGCTTATTCTAGCAGCTCTGACACCTGGTGCTAGTTCAAGCTCAAATCGAGTGATAACAGGTCCACAGAATATATCCACAACTGTCACATTGATTTTAAAATCAGCAAGAGCGGTTTCGATTAGGCTAGCTGTTTCTTGAAGTTTTTCATTATCAAAATCAATTGCCTCTGATTTATTTTCCGCTAGTAATTCAACAGTGGGTAGAGGTTCTTTAGGTACCGGTTGTTTTTCTGTTTCTCTGAAAATAAGAGGATGAAATAGTGGGTGAGTCTCTTCAGACTCTCCTTTATCCTCATAAACTTCAGGTAGTGTATATCCAGTAGATGACTCATTGTTTGAGTGTGCGCCCGTTTCTTGTACAAAGGTGCTAGGCATATCACTATTTAAATTGGTATGACTTAGCTCCTGTTTTTCATCAAAATTAAAATGTGCGCTAGCGTCCAAGGATATTTCGCTATTTGCTCTTCTGATAGATTCATCGTATTTATTTGAACTATCCTTATTATTTGTGTCCAAACTATTCGTAGCACTAGTCAGATCATCAGTAGATTCAATACCTAGTCCTTCCAAAAGTGATCCATCGAGAGAAGGCTTTTCAGCACTAAAGAGTGAGGAAATATTTCTATGAGTCTGAGCTTTTGAAGATTCGTTCGTATGTTCATAGGGTGAAATTTCGGACTGCTCGCCATGATAAAGCTGATTTTTATTTTGAGCATACTCATGCTTAAGTACCCTCTTCATGATAATCGTGCGCGAGTCTATCTGTTCAAAAACAGCCTCAGTCTTGTCATCAATCTCAACCCGACCAATCACCTTATCTGAAGAGATTTTATTATAGGAACCCTCTAGTTTAGATTCATCAGAGTATTGATTATCTGCATGTTGCTCATTTGGGATTATTGAATGCAATGAAGCAGCTTGCATACTTTGCGCACTTTGCACGCTTTGCACGCTTTGCATAGGAACGTTAGTTTCTAATGGGTGTGTAAATGCACCATCCTTTCCATTTTGATTCGCATGCTCAATTTCATTTAATGTATTCTTGTGCTCAATATCAAGCACATCCAAGCTCTCGTTATTACTATTTGTGGTTTCTTCATTTATGATCTCAATATTAGTATTTTCTTCCCGTACAATTTTCATGCCTTGAATAAATTGTACTTTAGGAATTTTTATGCCATAGCTTGCCAGCGTTTCTTCTCTTTTTTGCTGTTCTGTTTTCTTAAGAGAGGATTGCACAATAGCTTCACTATTTTGTGTTTCATGTACAACCTTCATTTGTTCTGTCTGTTTTTGCTTGGCTTGTTGTTCAATTAACGCTAATTTTTCATCTAAACTAAGTGAAGGTCTAGGAGATATTGATGATTGGTTAGACTTAGCTGATTCATTTGCGTTGATATTGGCTGTCTCTTCATTGTCTATTTTTTCTTTATAGTTTGGTCGATGGTTAATATAGTCAATATTCGAGTTGTTTACAGTAACAGAAATATTATCTACAGGTGCAGAATTTTTAAGTGAAGGCTCATTAATTACTATTGTCTTTTCAGTCGTTTCGATTAGAGTTGTTTCTTCTGCAAAAGGCTCATGTAATGAAGTAACTTGCGACGAAGGTGCTTTGTAATCAAAGGCATTTGCAATTGAGCTATGAGTCGACTCTATATTTGAACCGTTTGAAGTTGATGTTACTATCAGATTGGTGGTATCTTTATTAATGTCAACTGAATTAATATCCACTGGTATGTTGGGGTCATCCGCATGCATGACTACAGTTTTTTGAGTTGATTGTTTATCAATATTCGTATCTACGTCAGCAAGTATATTCGCTTGTACTTTTTGTAGAGTATCCTTTTTTTGCGTAGTAGCGTCAGTAAATCCATCGTCTAATGCAGAAAAAGTTAACGTTGGTATTAATTCATCTATATCATCTTCTGGTAAAACACCTTTTGTTTCACTAGGATAATTATTCTCCTCATCATCATGCCTTAGAATTATAGATGTTTCTTTCTCATTAAGTTCCCTTTCATAGGATAGAGATTGGGGTTTAGAATCGTCGCTTATATTTTCTTCATTACGAATATCTTCGTAGAGGATATCTGAATATATCAAATCAGAATTATCTTCTCTGTCAGTAGATGTTTTTTTAGATGAATCGTTCTCATCAGCCATAAAATCGAAAGGATCTTCCTTGCTGTTGTCGATTTCATCCAGTACTGCTTTATCACGAGAACCGCCAAAAGTCACAGTGAAAAGAACAATTTCACCAATTTTTTCAGCTATTTTTAAGGGCGACCAACTCGTTAGAATAGTAAAGCCAATTATCCAAAGAGTGATCATTGCAAGTGTTAAGTTGATTGCATTGATGTATTTTAATAGTGCAATAGAAAAAATGGAACCTAACAGACCCCCAGAAGAATAATTTGGGCTATCATCAATATTGAGTGCAGAAAGAGTTGTTGTTGCGATAATAAGAAACAACACGCCAATTAATTTTATGGAGATTAACCAAAAGCAAAGTTGTTCTTTTTTTTTGTTACCTATATAGATTGTAATTAAATACAAAATCCCTAAAAAAGGGAGAAAAAAAGTACTGACTCCGAAAATAAAAAAGGATGTATCGGCTATCGTCGCTCCAATAGCACCACCTAAATTATGAGTAACTATTTCAGTCGAGCTATGGGTCCATCCTGCATCTGCTGGATTGTAGGTATAAATAGCGACTCCCATGAATATGAGGCACCCACCTAATAGCATTAGCAATAGATAGAAAAAAGGATGCGAGGAAAAAATATCTTCATTTTCTTCAGTATCATGAGTTGCGTAAGACAATGGGCATTCCTTTTGTATTAAACAAGTTAACAATTCAGTTCACTTAATAAAATTATTCATTAATGTTCCATTATACCTTTATTAAACAATTTCTTCTACTATGGCAATTCTGCTATTCATCAATTTAAAAAATTATAGATAGTTTTTGCTAAATAGAAGTTTTACTGATTGATTTAATTGACTCAATGAGTAAAATCGTTCTTGTTACAAGGCTATTAATGTCCAAATATTCATCACTCGTATGTTGTTTACCTCCAACAGGACCTAATCCATCTACAGTAGCGAGGCCCTCATGAGAAGTAAAAGAAGCATCAGAACCTCCACCTGTTGCAATATCGTCTAGTTCAATATTCAATAAAGTTGCTTGTTCTTTGATTATGTTTATAATTTTCTCACTGGCGACTGTTTTTGTCATTGGAGGTCGATTCATTCCCCCTGTCACTTTAATTTGACACTGAGAGTTAAAAGTTGACAGGGTGATTTTTTTGATTTCTTTATCGATAAACAGTGCCTGTTCTGAAGTTAATACTCTCAAGTCAATGGTTGCTTTAGCATAATCGGCAATAGTATTAACTGATTCCCCACCTTCAATTAATCCAATATTTAAAGAGATACCCTTGTCATGGTCATTAAGTTGATCTATAAAAATCAAATGACGGCATAACTCAATGATAGCATTAGCACCATCTTTAGGGGCTATGCCAGAATGGGCTGCAACGCCAAACACTTCAATGATATATTTGCCGACGCCACGTCTTGAACTAACAATACTTCCATTAGGTCTTGCAGGTTCCATTACCAATGCACAAGATTTATTTTTGGACAACTGCCGAATGAGTGCCTTTGAACTAGGAGATCCTATTTCTTCATCCGAATTAAGCAATAACAAAACATTTTTATAGGCACTATCGCCAGTTTCAGTAAGAAATTTTAACGCAAAGTAGACTTGCACATGACTCGCCTTCATATCAATTACTCCAGGACCATAAGCTCTATTTTCTTTAACTGTAAATGGCCTTTTATCTGATTCATGTAGGGGAAATACCGTATCTAAATGCGCTAATATAAGTATTTGAGGGTTCTTAGCTTCTTTGTGCTTAAGGGAGATATGATTACCAAGAGTTTTACCATCTATTTGATTATCAGAGTGTACAGTTTTTGTAAAGCCTAATTCATGATATAGATCTGTCAATATAGCACCTACATGGTTAATTCCTTCAGCGTAATAGCTACCGCTATCTATGTTCACGAGTTTTTCTAAAAGTTTTAACATTGCTTGTTTTTGATCATTTATATGCATAAGTATGTTCTGCAGAAGTATTGAAAAAATGTAGAGTCGCATCAATAATAGGATTATGTCTTAAAATAGTCACAATTCAAATTAGGTTAAAACGACCATTGATATATAAATATGTTGAAATAATAAATAGTTTTAAAAAAACAGACTTTCGATATACACAATAAAACTATTGCAAACTTAAAAAAAATGGTATCATTCTCAAGTAGTTTATTATGTTTTTACGCCAAAGTTAAATACATAATAATCCATTTTTTAAATTAAAAAATTTTAAATAACCAATTCTTGAATTATGAACTTAAATAAAATTTACCACTGGCCAATTAGAGTTTATTACGAGGACACAGACGCAGGTGGTGTTGTCTATCATGCCAGGTATGTGGCTTTTTTTGAACGAGCAAGAACAGAATTGCTAAGAACACTTGGTTTTTCTCAGCAAAGATTGCTGCAAGAAGATGTTGCTTTTGCGGTTAGACGCATGAGCATTGAATTTCACCGCCCTGCAGTTTTAGATGATGAGCTCGAAATAGAAACCGAAATAACTGAATTGAATCATGCATCAATAATTTTTGAACAGCGATTATTTAGAAAAGAAAATCAAGTTTTATTGAGCCAAGCCAACGTGGTTGTAGCCAGTGTAAGTAAGACAAAAATGAAGGCAATGCGCTTGCCTGCTTCTATTAAAAATGGGGTTGTACTGTGAATGATATGAGTATTATTGGCTTGTTTATGCAAGCAGGACTTTTTGTTAAATTTGTGATGTTAGTATTATTAGGCTTTTCTATTTCATCTTGGGCTATTATCCTTCAAAGAACACGAGTTTTAAGCTCTGCAGTTGCTGATGCCCAGCAATTTGAAGATAGATTTTGGTCGGGTATAGAGTTGTCAAAACTTTATCAAGAAAGTCATAGTAAACGTGATATTTTGATAGGCTCAGAACAAATATTTTATTCTGGTTTTAAAGAATTTGTTAGATTACATAGAGCAAATTCTGATGCGCCAGAAGCCATCATTGATGGTTCTGCGCGAGCAATGAGAATCGCTATGAACAGAGAAATGGAAACGCTTGAAGCCTATATCCCTTTTTTAGGGACAGTGGGTTCAATTAGTCCATATATTGGTCTTTTAGGCACAGTATGGGGAATTATGCACTCCTTCATTTCTTTAGCAGGAGAAAAACAAGTTTCCCTGCAAACGGTTGCTCCGGGTATTGCTGAAGCCTTGATTGCAACAGCTATAGGTCTATTTGCAGCCATACCTGCTGTAATGGCATATAATAGATTGAATCAAAGAGTGAATAAATTAGAACAGAATTATGATAATTTTGTTGAAGAATTCACTGCTATTTTGCATAGACAAGCATTTTCAAGTTCAACAAGTAAGTAAGCACAAGGTATAAGCATGGCTAAGCGTCGTCTAAGATCTTCTAAAAGAGAATTGAAGTCAGAAATTAACATTGTTCCTTTTTTGGATGTTTTATTAGTTTTATTATTAATTTTCATGGCTACTGCACCTGTCATAAGTCAAAGTGTAGAGGTAGATCTTCCAACGACATCTGATTCGTCCGTAGTGGATACTAGTGAAAATCCACCTGTCATCGTCGAAGTTGCTGCTGCGGGTCTTTATGTTATGATAATTAATCAAGAAAGAAGTGAGCCTCTTTCTGAGTCATTGTTAATTGAAGAAGCAAAAAGTCAATTGACAGCAAATCCTAAAACTATTTTTTTAATAGGTGGCGCAAAGCAAGTTGAATATAATGAAATCATTAAAGCGTTAGATACACTTAAGCAAGCTGGTGTGGAAAAAGTCGGTTTAATGACTCAACCAATAGGTTAAGATTGTTGGTATAAAATATAAACTAGGTATTAATGTGTCAAATTTTACTAAAAGAAAAAGCAAGTTTACCGTGTCATTTATTCTTTCTATTTTACTGCACACGGTACTTATTGTTGCCCTGATAATAGCCACTTATACTCATTTAATGGATGAGACAGGCAGTGGCAATCAAGGTGATATTATTGATGCTGTAATGGTGGATTTCAACGCTATGGAAGCGAATGAAATGAGAATGAGTACTATTACTGCGAATCAAAAGGAAGCTGAACAAACAAGAGAAAAACAGCAACTTGAAGAACAAGAAAAACTTGCCGAAATCGAAAATGAAATACAAGAAAAGCAAGCTCAGCTTGAAAAAGAGCTTGCAGAACAGGCAAAACAAAAAGCATTAGAACAAGAACAAGCACAATTGGCGCTGCAAAAACAGCAACAAGAGAAAGAAGCTATAGAAAAAGAGTTGCTAGCAGCAAAAGAAAAGCAAACTGAAGCACTCAAAAAAGAGGCGGATGCTAAGGCGCTAAAACTCAAAAAAGAAGCAGAGTTGAAGAAAAAACAAGAAGAAACTTTAAAAACAGAAATAGAGAAAAAGCAAAAAGAAGCAGAACAAAAAGCTAAAGCAGAAGCTGAGAAGAAAAAAGAGGCTGAAGCGAAGGCCAAAGCTGAGGCTGAAAAGAAAAAGAAAGAAGCTAAAGCTAAAGCAGATGCAGAAAAGAAAAAACAAGAAGAGAAAGCTAAGGCAGAATTAGAGAAGAAGAAGCAAGACGAGGCTAAAGCTAAAGCCGAAGCTGAAAAGAAAAAGAAAGAAGCTGAAGCGAAAGCAAAAGCAGATGCAGAGGCGAAAGCTAAAGCAGATGCCGCTGCTAAGGCAAAAGCTGAGGGTGAAGCAAGAAATAGCAAAAAATTAGCTGATGACGCATTAGGAGATTTTATATCAGATAAGCAAAGAGGGCAGGGATCTAATTCAGGACAATCTGCGGCCGCAGGTGAAGGTGGTGGTAAATCATCTGGTGTGACAATGACTGATTCAGATAGTTATCGCAATGCAATTAGTGCTTCTGTTGCTAGATATATGTATGATGCAAAATCTTTGCATAGAAATAAAAAATGTAGTGTAGCGATAAGAATTGATAGAGAAGGTAATATCATCAGCACTAGACAGCTTAGTGGAGATCCTGCATTATGTAATCAAGCACTTAGTGCAGCCAATCTAGCTAAGGCACCTCGGGCACCGACAGATGAAATTTATAACTATTTTAAGGGTAAAGATATTGTTTTGGATTTTAAATATTAGTTTTTACAATTCAATTCAATCAAGAGTATGGTAAGATTAATCAATAGTTATATAATAGTAAGACGGTTAATTTACTCAATAAAAATTGACTAAGTGTTTACTTTGAGCTTTGGATTGATGGCTATGAATTAGAAGCTTAAAGAGGCTGAGTTTAATAAATTAAGGTTATTATAATGAAAAAAATAAATGTCATGGTGATGCTGTTTATTATGTTTTTAACAAGCATAGTAAATGCGGAAATTAGAATAGAAGTAACAGATAGCGTTGATGCAGCAAGACCAATAGCTGTTGTTCCGTTCACCTCTATGGGAGGAGTTTCTGGAAGTGATGTATCTGAAATTATTAAGTCAGATTTGAGAAATAGCGGTAAATTCCAACCATTGGAAAATAATGAATTCCCACAAAATATTAACTCACCTGCTCAAATTGATCCAGCGTTATGGAGAGCAAAAGGAATTGATTCTATTATAGTAGGGCAAGTTCAACCTGCAGCCGATGGTAAATTAGCGATTGCCTATCAATTAATTGATATTTCTTCTGGTTCTGCTAATTTAGTTATTCAAAATCAACAGCAAGTTGATAAAAAATGGTTTAGATATGGAGTGCATGCAGTCAGTGATGAAGTATTTGAGAAATTGACAGGCATAAAGGGAGTGTTTAGGACTAAAATAGCTTACATTGTTAAAACTAATACCTCTAAGTATGCCCATGAGCTAAGAGTATCTGATTATGATGGTTACAATGAGATCACAATACATAAAGCTTCTCAACCATTAATGTCACCAAGCTGGTCACCTGATGGCACCAAGATTGCATTTGTTTCCTTCGAAACAGGACCTTCCGTGATTATGCTTCAAGACACGCAAACTGGGCAAGTAAGAAAAATTGCTTCATTCCCAAGACATAATGGTGCCCCAGCATTTTCACCTGATGGTTCTAAAATTGCCATGGCTTTATCACAATCTGGCAGTCTGAATATCTACACTATGGATGTTGGCTCTGGTAATGTAAGACAAGTGACAAATGATAGAAGTAATAATACTCAACCCGCTTGGTTCCCAGATGGGCAATCCATTGCTTTTACCTCTGATAAAACAGGTAGACCTCAGATTTACAGAACGAATGTTAATGGTGGAGGAGCTCAAAGAATGACATTTGAAGGCGCCCAAAACCAAAATGCACAAATTAGCCCTGATGGTAATTTCATGGTTTATATTAGTTCTCAAGGTGGTAGACAAACTCTTGTAAGTCAGAGTTTAACGGACAACTCTATCAAAGCACTGACAAATACTGATTTAGATGAATCTCCAAGTATAGCGCCTAATGGCACTATGATAATTTATAGTACAGGTGGATATAACTCAAGTTTAGGTGTTGTATCAGCTAATGGTCGTTTCAAGGGGAGATTACCCTCTTCTGGTGGGCAGTTAAAATACCCTGCGTGGGGCCCAATAATTAAGTAATTAAATTTAAATTAATAAATAACTTATTATCACAAGGAATAAAAAATGAAAAAAAATAAACTAGTCAAAACTCTATTGGTTGTTTTACCTTTATTTGCGTTAGCCGCATGTAAATCAAACACTGAAAATACAGGTGGAGAGGATTTATATACAAATCCAAATGGTGAAACGGGTAGCTTAGAATCAGGACAATTACCAGGTTTTGGCGGCAACGAATTTGGTTCATTATCAGATGAAGCTAGAATGCAATTACAACAGCTTCAGTCAAATAACATTTTGTATTTTGGCTTTGATCAATATGACATCAGTGCAAATGACTTAAATCTGATTGACTCTCATGCTGCATTTTTAAGAGAAAATCCTTCAATTCGTGTTGTAATAGAAGGACATACAGATGAAAGAGGGACGGCTGAGTACAATATCGCATTAGGTGAAAGACGTGCGAATGCTGTCAGAATGTACCTACAAGGACGTGGAGTATCTGATGCTCAGATGCAAATTGTTTCTTATGGTAAAGAAAAACCTGCAGTTTATGGTAATGATGAATCTGCTTTTGCTAAAAATCGCCGTGCAGTGTTAGTTTACTAGTCAATAAGATTGTCGTTTTAAAAGAAGGCAGGCGGATGATTTATCATTTGACCTGCCTTTAACTTTTAAAATATATAAACATGAAATAAATGCGATTATTACAAAAAATGCGCTATAACCAATAGCAAAAAATAATTTGGGTAGCATTATGAAAAGAGGCGGAATGAACAAAATAGGTGAGATTATGAAGAAGAGTAAGCTTAATTTTTATAGTAAATTTTCACTCTCATTGCTGCTAGCGATCGGGTGTTCATTACAAGTACATGCAAATACAACAGAAACTAAAATCGCTGAATTAGAACGTATTGCAACTGCGCATAGTCAGCTTTTTACTCAATTACAGCAGCAGATGTCTGCCAATCAAAATGAAATAAGTAGCTTGCGAGATGAAATAGATCAGTTATCTTATAAATTGAATCAGGCAGTTGAAAAACAGCAATTGTTGGCTGAACAATTTAACCAACTCATACCAATGTCTCAAAGCGATAACACCTCAGTGCCTAGTGCGAGTAATTCATCAAATTCTGAAAGCCAAATTAATAACAACACGGCGATTGCCCAACCAAGTTCTTCGGTAGAATTAACGGGAAATGATTTTAATGATTATAATTCGGCAGTGAACTTAGCGCTCAATCAACAAAATTATCAGCAAGCAGCAGCACATTTTGAGGCATTTATTAAAAAATACCCAACATCAGATTATATAGGCAATGCACATTATTGGCTAGGTCAATCTTATTACAATTTAAATCAAAAAAATGATGCAGCTGCAAATTTTGCCATTGTTGTCAAAAATTATCCTGATTCACCTAAGGCATCCGATTCATTACTAAAAGTTGGACTGATATTAGAGGAGCAGGGTGAAACTGAAAAAGCAAAAGCAATTTTTACGGAAGTCGTCAATCAATTCCCAGGTACTGACTCAGCTAATAAAGCTAAGGCTAAAATCCAGTAGTATGAGTGTAGACCCAAATTTAGTTTAAGCGAATGTTAAATATTCCATCAGCATATCTAGAATTGCAGATGAAGTGTAAATTGAGTTAAAGACTAATCAATTTGATTTAATTGTATTCAAATAGATGTAAATTTTCAAAAAAAACTTGATCTACACTCAAAACATTCTAAAATGGTGGTGTTGGGTCGTTAGCTCAGTCGGTAGAGCAGTTGACTTTTAATCAATTGGTCGCAGGTTCGAATCCTGCACGACCCACCAGCAAAAAATTAACTGCAAAATAAATTAAAATCATCTCAGTCGCGGGGTGGAGCAGCTTGGTAGCTCGTCGGGCTCATAACCCGAAGGTCGTAGGTTCAAATCCTGCCCCCGCAACCACTTCTATAGTGTTCAGTTTCTAGTGTGAAAATATAGTTTGCAAATTATAGCAATCATATGTAGTCTTGAAATTGAATCAAAAAACTCATTTCTTCTAGCCTTGTGTTTTATGAAAAAAGGAATAAATAAATTAATTTATTTATTCTAGGAACAGTAAGCACACCAAGTAAAATTAAAAAAGATAAGTATTTTTAATTGGGTTCTAACTCCGTCAAAAAATATTCAGTACTAGCAATTTACAATTTTATATAATTGATGTGCTAATAAGAACTATTGAGTTAACTTAAATCACCTTATGTTAGCAAGGTTAAAATAAATTACGAAAATCAACAAAAAAGCTATTTGTTAATAGACTTATATTCATATATACTGTTTTCCCGTCTAACATGTATATTTAATTGTAATTTCGACTTTATTAAAAAGTGGATTGTATATCAATTAGATATCAAATTCTTCTAATTCAATCGATATTTCTCCAGAGTGTAATATGACCACTAAATATGTATTTGTTACTGGCGGTGTTGTTTCTTCATTAGGAAAAGGCATAGCCGCAGCGTCACTTGCCGCAATTTTAGAAGCACGTAAGTTACGTGTTACCATGATGAAACTCGATCCATATATTAATGTAGATCCTGGTACTATGAATCCAACTCAACATGGTGAAGTCTATGTTACAGATGATGGAGCTGAAACAGATCTTGATTTGGGACATTATGAGCGTTTCATTCGCACAAAGATGACTAGAAGAAACAGTTTTACTACAGGTAGAGTTTACTCAACTGTTTTAAAAAAAGAGCGTCGAGGTGATTATCTAGGTGCTACTGTACAGGTTATTCCGCATATTACCAATGAAATAAAAGACAGAATTATTGCAGGTAGCCAAGGCTATGATATTGCTCTTATTGAAATTGGTGGCACGGTAGGTGATATAGAATCTCTTCCATTTTTAGAAGCTATTCGTCAAATGGCGGTTGAAGTGGGACGTGAAAATACGCTATTTCTACATTTAACGTTAGTTCCATACATAGCTACTGCAGGCGAAGTTAAAACAAAACCTACTCAGCACTCTGTTAAAGAACTCTTATCTATAGGCATTCAACCTGATGTTTTAATTTGTCGTTCTGAACAAAGCATTCCAGCCAATGAGCGTTCTAAAATTGCACTATTTTGTAATGTCCCTGAAAAAGCGGTTATTTCATTAAAAGATGTTAGTTCAATCTATAAAATCCCTGCACTTTTAAAATCTCAGGGACTTGATGATTTTGTCTGTAGTAAATTTAATTTTAAAACAGCTGAAGCTGATTTAAGTGAATGGGAACAAGTTTTATATGCTGAGTCAAATCCTATGGGAGAAGTCACCATAGGAATGATTGGGAAATACGTGGAATTGCCTGATGCATATAAATCCGTAATTGAAGCAATAAAGCATGGCGGTTTAAAAAATAGAGTCAGTGTCAATATTAAATTAATCGACTCCCAAGATATTGAGACACGGGGAGTAGACGAAATTTTACAAGGTCTTTCTGGCATTTTAATTCCAGGCGGATTTGGTTATCGTGGTGTTGAAGGTAAAATTCTTGCTGCTCAATATGCAAGAGAGAACAAAATCCCTTTTATGGGGATCTGTCTTGGAATGCAAGTTGCATTTATTGAATTTGCAAGAAATGTTGTTAATCTATTAGATGCCAATTCGACAGAGTTTGATAATAAAACCTCCAGTCCAGTGATAGCTTTAGTGACAGAGTGGCAGGATGAACACGGTGAAGTCGTCCAACGCGATGAAGAGGTTGATTTAGGTGGAACTATGCGTTTAGGAGGCCAACTTGTTAATCTCAAGCCTGGTAGTTTGAGTGCACAACTTTATAAAAAAGAACAAATTGTTGAAAGACATCGCCATCGCTATGAAGTAAACAATAAGTACATAGCTCAAATGGAAGCCGCTGGCATGCGTATTGTGGGCAAATGTAGTAACAACAAATTAGTTGAGATAATCGAACTGCCAGAACATCCATGGTTTGTTGCTTCACAATTTCACCCCGAATTTACTTCAACACCAAGAGATGGACATCCATTATTTGAAGGATTTGTAAAAGCATCATTTGAATTTCAAAAAAGTGTATAACTAGCCTTATGGCATAGAAATTAGAGTTTCAATTGATAAGCAATTGATTGATTGATTAATATCAGAAATCATATCGAATAATTTGGCATAAATCACAATTTCGTGTAAAGTATTTGACAGTAGTGTTTTAACTATAACAACTCATTTAACTAAAAGAGGATAAAAAGATGGCTAAAATCGTAAAAGTAATAGGACGTGAAATCATCGATTCACGTGGTAACCCAACTGTTGAAGCAGAAGTTCATTTAGAGGGTGGTTTTGTTGGCTTAGCTGCTTCACCATCTGGTGCTTCGACAGGTTCACGTGAAGCTTTAGAATTAAGAGATGGTGATAAATCACGTTACCTTGGTAAAGGTGTTTTAAAAGCAGTTAATGCGGTAAACGGATGCATTGCTGAAGCGTTAGTTGGTAAAGATGCAAAAGATCAAGCTAACATCGATAAAATCATGATAGATTTAGATGGAACAGATAATAAAGCTAATTTAGGGGCTAATGCCATCCTCGCTGTTTCTTTAGCTGCTGCGAAAGCTGCTGCCGCATCAAAAGGTTTACCTCTATTTGCTCATGTAGCTGAGTTAAATGGTACTCCAGGTCAATACTCAATGCCGTTACCTATGATGAATATCATCAATGGTGGTGAGCATGGTGATAATAATGTTGATATCCAAGAGTTTATGATTCAGCCTGTAGGTGCAAAGACTTTTAAAGAAGCTGTAAGAATGGGTTCAGAAGTGTTTCATCATTTAGCTAAAGTATTAAAATCTAAAGGATTAAGTACATCTGTTGGTGATGAAGGTGGCTACGCACCAAATTTAGAATCAAACGCAGCTGCATTGGCAGTTATTAAAGAAGCGGTTTCTGCTGCAGGTTACACCTTAGGAAAAGATATTACGCTAGCTTTAGACTGTGCTGCTTCTGAATTTTATGATAAAGAGGCTGGAATCTATAATATGAAAGGTGAGGGTAAAACATTTACTTCAAATGAATTTACTCATTACTTAGAAAATCTAGCTAATGAATATCCAATTGTTTCAATAGAAGATGGTCTTGATGAATCAGATTGGGATGGCTTTGCTTATCAAACTAAAGTATTAGGAAACAAAATTCAAATCGTTGGTGACGATCTTTTTGTAACAAATACCAAAATTTTCAAAGAAGGTATTGATAAAGGTATAGCAAACTCAATTTTGATCAAATTAAATCAAATTGGGACATTAACTGAAACTCTAGCAGCAATTAAAATGGCTAAAGATGCTGGTTACACAGCGGTCATTTCTCATCGTTCAGGTGAAACTGAAGATGCAACTATCGCAGATTTAGCGGTAGGTACTGCTGCTGGCCAAATTAAAACAGGTTCTATGAGCCGTTCTGATAGGGTTGCTAAATATAATCAATTAATTCGTATCGAAGAAGCTTTAGGTAATAAAGCACCATTTAATGGACTAAAGGAAGTTAAGGGTCAAGCTTAATAATTGCTTTTACTTTAACTGGATTAATCATTAAAAAAAAGCTACAGCAATGTAGCTTTTTTTGTTTTTGGTGTTTTAAATAAAGCTAAACAAAGCGTGTATTTAATAGAACATACACTTATAGTGACACTCCTCTAATTGTATTTAACTCTCATAAACAAGTTAAAGAAAATAACGATGCACGCGAGGACAAGAACGTGCATAGATAAGCATGTGTTGAGAGTATTTTGAGAGTATTCTTTCAAAGAGTGAGTTGCTAGCTATAAGGATTTCTTGTTTGTATACGAAACTCTTATTAGAAAAAAAGAATAAGGAAAGAAAACAAAGAAAAGAAAAGAAAAGAAAAGAAAGGGCAGAGAAGGCAGCTGACAAAGAGACTAAAAGATAGGATGAATCTATAGGAATTGCGTAATATGATGAACAAATGGAGGTAAATAAGCCATTAAATTTACTTTAGATTGTATCCTGAGAGTGTGCAAAAAGTTCACTAAAAAATCAGTCTTTACGTTAGCACTTTAGCCATGTAGTTAAGGCAAGTGCTTAATACATTAATCTAAAATGCATCTGACGGAACACACAAAGTAGGGTAACTTATTAAGTGCAAATAATAATGGAAGATAAGTATGCTTTTGGGGTTAGTTTAACGCCCCTCAAGTTAGTATATGATCTAGGAATTAATTTTACATTGGAATAGATTTGTCTTAACTAAATGATTTAATAGTCCTCTCCGTAATCTACTGAGAGGGAGGTGAAGTGTTAACTTAATTGATAGTTATATCGGTTTAATAGCCATTAACCCTCTATTTTGTCTAAACCTTAGGCAAATAGACAAAAAAATGCAAAAAGTACTAGACATTAGTGCGATAAATACGTAATATGCGCTCCGCAACGGCGCAAAGCGCCCGTAGCTCAGCTGGATAGAGCGCTGCCCTCCGGAGGCAGAGGTCTCAGGTTCAAATCCTGTCGGGCGCGCCAATTAGGCACGGGAATTTCATTCGTTGTTTTTTCAGTGGTGACTGTAGCTCAGTTGGTAGAGCCCTGGATTGTGATTCCAGTCGTCGTGGGTTCGAGTCCCATCAGTCACCCCATTTTTTATGACTAGACAGTTAGCTTTTTTAGTATTAAACTAGTTGTATAGACGGCGAGTAGCGCAGCTTGGTAGCGCAACTGGTTTGGGACCAGTGGGTCGTAGGTTCGAATCCTATCTCGCCGACCACTTTAAATTTTATGCCTTATTCGGCGAGTAGCGCAGCTTGGTAGCGCAACTGGTTTGGGACCAGTGGGTCGTAGGTTCGAATCCTATCTCGCCGACCATTAGTCTATTAATCCCCCCTAAAAAAATATAAATTTTTTACTTCTTTAACTATTTCGTTTCTTCTATCTATTAATACCCCATAGTGAGTGATAGTGCTAATGTCATTTAGGTGAATACATTCTTAAATTTGAATGTTCTTTGCTATAATAGTTTCTGCTAATATTGAGAATCTTGCAGTTAATCAAAATTTAAGTTTTTCTATATATTCATCATGAATATAAGTTATTCCATTTCCTTATTTGGTTTTTACTCGAATGATTGCTATACTTCATTGCGGTTTTATGAGTACACCTAACTTCGGTTGTTAAAAAGTGCTTAATTGACTATTCATGACTCAAGGAGTTTAAAATGCAAGTAACTATTTATGGTAGAGACAACTGTCCTTATTGTGTAAGAGCTAAAGCCCTTGCACTTCGTTTAAAAGAAAATGTTGCAGGATTTAATTTCGAGTACATCGATATGATTGCTAAAGGGCTGACTAAAGAAGATCTGGCTGACATTATTAAAAAACCCGTTGAAACAGTACCACAAGTTATTATCGATGGACAAAGTATTGGTGGATTTACTGATTTTGATGCTTATGTAAAAGCTAATATAGGTGATTATTAAAATTAGCGGTTCAACTTATTGAGTAAAGATTCAAACAGTAATGGATATGGCAACTTAATGCTTCAATACGATCTTGAGTTCAAAAAACATGTAGATGTTTTAGAAAGCAGTTTTGCTGGTTTGAAATCTTCCTTAGTTCCCTTTCCGTTTATGTTTGAAAAGCCTGATTATTTATTTTTAAATACAATCAAACAGAATATTCAGGCTTTTAATGAATGGCAGATAAATGCTTTAAAAAAAATAAAATACTTTTCAGAAGCTAAACATTTTGCTTTAAAACTCTCGCAATATCGATCAAGCTATATTGATTCCTTGCTATTACAATGGATTGATACGATGCATTCGGAACAAGAAGAGAGCCATTATTTATTAATTGCAACCGGGGGGTACGGCAGACAAATACTTTCGTTATACTCTGACATTGATCTTCTCTTTATATTTGATGAAGAAGATACTCTGCTAGCCAGTAAGGAACTCGTTGTTCAATTAACTCAATTTTTGTGGGATGTAGGATTAGAACCCAGCATTAAGACGCATTGTGTTTCTGAGCTTTTACAAATCATCTCAAGTGATATTCAATTTGAAACTAGTCTTATTTTTAGACGATTAATCAAAGGATCTGAACTTAAATATAATGCAATCGCTGTAGATAAATACGAAGATAAACTTTTAGCAACTAGATATTTTGCCAAACAAAAAATAATAGAACAATCTACCAGACATCGACTTTTTCAAGATACTAGCTATCACCTTGAACCCCATCTTTTAAAAACACCAGGTGGACTTAGAGATATTCACCTTATTTATTGGATTCAAGAGAAATTCAAGAATAATCCACAGCTCTCTTCCTATAATCAATTAGTCTATGCAGTTGAAGCTGTACTTAAAGAGTATGAATGCACTTTGATCCTTTTACGTTTTTGTCTGCATTCTATAACAACCAAAAAAGAAGATAGACTGTTGTTTATGCATCAGCTCACTATCGCGCAGGAATATAATTTTATTTATGAAGATACAGAGCTCCTTTATAATGGTTCCGGACAAAGTTCACTAGCTGAAGTCAATAAAGATGTTGAAAAATTGATGAAACAGTTCTATCAAACAGCGGCAGGAGTTACCCTACAGAATATTATTTTCATAAAACAAATCAATGAGACGATAAAACAAATTGAGCTGATGAGTTGTTTTTATCATTTTTCTGGTGCTTTAATTCCTAAAACAAAACAAAGCAAACTAGTTGCTTTAGATATCATCAGGGCGAAATGGATTCCTGGCGACAGCATTAAGCAATTTAAGAACCAAACCAAAATAAAAGCGTTTTCACATCCAAAAAAACTAAAAAAAGATAACTTAAGTCTTATCAACCCCAGTCGTTTGTTGAAAAAAAAAGCGAAGGGAAATGATATTGGTGATGTAGATGAGTTATTAACGCTTTTAGAAGAAATGGTGAAATATAAACTTACTTTAGATGTGTTGGATTATCAAACCGCAATCAATTTAAGTTTAGTAAACCTCCCAGATTGTGAGACACTTAATATTGAAACAAGAAAAAGATTCTTTAACTTGTTAATCCATCCTTCGAGTATTTACTCAGCGATTCGTTTATTACATCAATTGGGTATTTTTTGGGATTATTATAAAGGGTGGTCCCATGTTTCAGGATTAATGCAATTTGATAGGTTTCATGCCTATACTGTTGATGAACATACCATTCAAGTGTTGTTAAATATTGAGTCTTTTGCGAACGCTAATAAGGAAGATTTGGTTTATCATATATTCTCTCAATTAAAATATCCACACAGGTTAAAACTGGCGGCTCTCTTTCATGATATTGGTAAAGGCAAAAAAGCAAATCATTCTGAGGTGGGGGGGGAGATCTTTAATCATTTTGCTTTGCTACATGATATTAATTTTGAAGATAGAGAAGAAATTTCATGGCTGATTCGTAATCATCTTATATTTTCAGTGACAGCGCAGAGAAAAGACATATCGGATACTTATCTATTAAAAGCATTAGCCGATAACATTGCGACCAAAGAGAGACTTGCTGCTCTCTATCTTTTAACTGTTGCCGATATAAAAGGGACTCATTATGCGCTTCTCAGTAATTGGAAAAAATCATTATTAGATGAACTATACTTTAAAATCGAGGTTCTTTTAGAAAATAATCAAACTGTTTTTAAGCAAATAAGAAGTTCTATTAGAAATAAGCAACTCGATGCTTTAACTTGGCTCAATAAACATCATGGACTCACGCTATCGAGAACTAATCAATCGTGTGTCTATAGCCGTGCAATAATGCAATTTTGGCGTCGCTGCAGAGTTGATTATTTTATCTATCATAACGGTGAATCACTAGCTTGGCATGTAGATAAATTGCTAATGAAATATCTATGTAAGAGTGAAAATATTACTAATGATTCTAGTTACAAAAGAAAAGAAAATGATGAGTGTGAAAATATAAAAAATCAAAATGATAGATATCAGATAGGGATTATCACTCACTACAATACAGTTAAAAAGCAGAACATGGATTTGTCAAAGACAGCAGTATTGATGACAAATCAATTAACACCTGGTGCAACAGAACTTTTCATATGGACAAAGGATAAAGATAATCTGTTTGCTGCTATTGTTAGCACAATTGATAAAATGAATTTGTCGGTATTGCAAGCACAAATTTTCACGCAAAAAGATAATATGGCTATGGATACATTTATTTTATCTCAACGCGACAATAGACCTCTAGCATTGGAAAGACAGCTCAAATTAAAAAATGCTTTACTCACTTTATTAAAGCAACCCACTTTGCCTATTCCCCCGGCTAAACGAGCACATTATGTTGAAGCCCATTTTTCATTAGTTAGCCAGATTACAATGACTAATCATCCACTGAGTCAACAAACTGAAATTGAAATTATGACCCTTGATAGACCGGGTTTATTGGTTCTAATTGCTAATGAATTTGCTAAACTGTCTTTACGAGTTATTGGGGCTAAAATCATGACGGTTGGAGAAAAAATTGAGGATATGTTTTTACTTAGTACCCACGATAGAAAAGCCTTAACTAAGGACATGCAAGCACTTCTCAAACAAAATTTAATTAGGATATTAGATAGTTATGATGCATAACCCACCACTATTCAAATGTGATCAGCAAGGGGCTATCATTGAAAAGTAATAAAATATATCTAGCGCCTATGGAGGGCGTTTTAGATCCTTTAGTAAGGCACCTGTTAACACAAATTAATAACTACGATTTATGTATTACCGAATTTTTAAGAGTAACAGATACGCTATTACCTAAAAAATCGTTTTATAAGATATGCCCAGAGTTACAATCGTATGGAAAAACATCCAGTGGTACACCTGTGCGAATTCAACTGCTTGGACAATCCCCTATTTTTCTGGCACTAAATGCTTATAGAGCGTTGGAGTTAGGCTCTCATGGCATTGATTTAAATTGCGGATGTCCTTCCCGTTTCGTAAATGGTCATGGCGGGGGCGCGGTTTTATTAAAATCTCCTGAAACTATTTATCAGGCGGTACTGGCGATAGCAAGTGCAATTAAAGATATGCCCAATAATCAGTTTAGCGTCAAAATTAGATTAGGGTGGGATGATTCGACTCCTACCCATGAAATAGTTGATGCGATAGAGTCAGCTGGTGCTGATATGATTTTCGTGCACGGAAGAACGAAAGAAGATGGCTACCAAGCAGATAAAATCAAATGGAATAAAATTAAAGAAATTCGCGAGCAAACTTGTTTACAAGTGGTTGCCAATGGTGAAATATGGAGTTTGCAATCTGCAATAGAATGTATGTATGCAACAGGTTGTTCTGATCTGATGATAGGTCGAGGGGCTTTAGCTTTACCTAATATTGCAAACGTAATAAAACATAATGAAAAGCCAATGCTTTTTGAGGACGTTATAAAGTTGCTTATTAACTATTTTGCTCTAGAAAAAGAGCAAGATATAAAAAAGCAGTATCATATGATGAGAACCAAGCAGTGGCTTAGATATATATTAATTCAGTATCCTGAAGCATTAGAGCTATACCAGGACATTCGAAGTGTGAAATCAAATCAAACCATTTTAGATAGAATAAAGCAAGAAATTACATTTTAGATAAGAGGTTGTTTAAGTCTTTTGGAATTTATTGAAAAAGGAATAGAAAAATGATCAAATCCCCAGATGAGGAAGTTATAGAGTATGATGGAAGTCCAGACAATCATAATTCTGGACAAAGAGAACTACCATGCGAATTAGATGTCAATTTTCAAATGAACGAAGAAGTTTTGACTATTCAAGCGGTGATAGATAGGGAAGAATGGATTGATTTATTAAATCCCAATGGTGTACCTATTGGTGAAATGACAAGAAAAGTCATGAGAGAGAATGGAATGCTACATAAAGCAACTTATTTAATTGTCCATAACACTCAAAATCAAGTCCTCGTCCAAAAAAGAACACTTAATAAAGATTTTTATCCAGGCTATTGGGATGCGGCTGCTGGTGGCGTTGTTCAAAAAGAAGAAGATATTCTTTTGAGCATGAAAAGAGAAGCAGAAGAAGAACTTGGGATCGTCGATATTCCTTTTGTATTCCATGGGCAATTTCAATTTTCAACTGAGAGACAAAACATCATCGGCTATTTATATAGTTGTATTTCTACAGGGCCATTTGCTTTGCAAGCGACCGAAATTGATGAAGTCAAATGGATGAATATTGATGATATTTTTGATAATCAACAGCAGTTCACTACCGATTCTATTTTTGCTTTAACTAAATGGATCAATAGGGACTAGGTACATTTTACTGGCAAAAAATAAAATGGATGGGTTATCCTCAAATAATTATGCTCAGTCGTGCTTTATGTCTCTGTTGTTAAATTAATTTATCATTGTATAGTGCTCACTGAATTAAGTTATCCACAGCCTGGTGCATTTTTTGACCCTGCCTTGTTATTAACTGCATTTTTCAATTTGAAAAGCACAGTAAATGTCAAGCAGATTTCTTAAGTTAATAGACTAAAAAAAAAATTATTTTCCTTGACACTTATCTAATTATCCCCAAAAGTAGTGAGAGGAAAGATTTCCCCGAAGTAGAGTTAAATGTACTTGCGAATAGAAAAAAAAAGCATTTGACATTAGTTAAGTCTATGAAAATTAAGTAAAATAATAAAAGCAAATTGATGTGGTTATTTTTCATCCACTTAATTCAAAGCCAATAATATAGCAAGTTTACCCTAGGTGTTATATGTATATGCACAGAGTTATCCACAGATTCCGTGAATAACTTTTAATTACTTGTACAAAAAAATTCAATGTTATTTTATCCACAACTATGGCAATCTTATGTGGATAAAATGCATATTGGTCATATTACCCTAAAACGTCATTTGACTTGCAAACTGATTTATGAAATTTAATTAATTTTTAAATTAATATTCACTGTGTTAATTTAAATGCTGAGAATTTTTTTACCTTTCCGCTAAGTAGCAGTTTGACTTAGCTTTTTACTTAAAAATCGAGGGAACTCTATGCTTTTGTCTTCACGTAAAACACAAAAATTAAATACACAAAAAAAAATATGCACTACGCTATTTGCATTATCTAGTCTATGCATTGGAATGTTTGCGCATGCTCAAACTGCCGTTGACGGTTTTCGATTTTCTAAAGAAGAGATGATTGATATCGCAAGTCCGACAAAATTGTCACATCGTATATTTTACGAATCACCCTCAAAAGGACCTCATGCTAGCTGGTTTGATGCGGTAAAACGTGGTGATTTAGAGACCGTAAAAAAAATGGTTGAGCAGGGTCAAGATATTGAAGTTAAAGATGAGGCTTCCTTAGGACAAACCGCACTGGGTTGGGCGGCATTTATCGGGTATGAAGATATGGTTAAATACCTAGTTGAGTCAGGGGCTAATCTATTTGCTACAGATATTGCTGACGTGAAAAATGTACTTAAATCAGCTATTTTAGGTAAAAATATCAATGTAGTTAACTATCTATATCCTATGCTAAAAGATAAAATCGATATTAATGAGCAAGAAGCCGATGGTGAAACGATGCTTATAGTTGCAGCAAGTAATGACCGATTAGACATCGTTAAATTTTTAATTGATGAAGGCGCAGATATACATCTTATCAGTGAACCTAAGCAACAAAATGCTTTAACGTTTGCTTGTAAAGGGGGATATCAAGAAGTAGCTGATTATTTAATTTCAAAAGGCGCAGTTAATTTTAAAACAGGTAAACCAAGCTGTTAATAGAACTATCTAATTGTTCCTACATTAATTTAATCAAAAAGCCAATAGCGGTATTCAACCCTATTGGTTTTGTTGTAATAAGATTAAATAAAAATTTATTTTTCAAATGTAATAGGAAAAATAATACTCTTTATCGTCTCTTTCTCTAAATAAATAATGTTAATCACATCACATATTAGATTAATAATCTAAAAATCATAACAAAACCTCTTATTGTTTTTACCTCTCACTTTAATTTCTATTTAAAAACTAGATAAGATTTCAATTCTTTGTTTTATTGAAAAAAAATTTCTTTTCTTTCGAGTTATTGGAAAAAACACCTTTCATTCTTTCGATTTTTTTAAAGAATCGTAAATATTTCATATCACATTTTTCAATTTATTAATTTGACGGCTTTTGATTTAGTACATATTATTTTTATAGAACAAGATTTAACAGTTAATTAACATTTTTTTAACATATTGTTTTGGTTTCGAGTTTTTTACTTTTTCATTTATGAGGATTTAACAATGAACACAACAAAAAGCATATTTAAATTATCCACTTTAACCATACTTTGCACGGTAGGGTTATCGCCGTTAGCACATGCTGAAGATATTGTGCTCAGGTATGCATTGTGGGACAGAAACCAACTTCCTTATGAAGAAGCGTTAGCGCGAAAATACGAAGAAAAAAACCCTGGTGTAAAAATTGAATTTGAATTAACACCCTATAAAGAATTTTTTGTGAAGTTGGGTGCAGCATCAACAGGTGGGGTATCGCCTGATATTTTTTGGATGAATATGCCAAACGTTACTCAATATTCTAAAAATGGCATTATTGAACCACTTAATGCACATATTGCATCAACAAAATTTGATGTAACCACTATGTTAGATAGTTCTATTAAAGCCTATCAATACAATGGTGAGCAAATGACTATTCCAAGAGACGTTGATTCAATTGCAGTTTGGTATAACAAAAAATTATTTGATGAAGCTGGAATTGCCTATCCGACAAATGATTGGACTTGGGATGACTTAAGAAACACTACTAAGCAGTTACATGAAAAATTAGGTGATAAAGCGTTCCCATTAATGATGGACTTGTCTGGAGATGGTCAAGATAGTTATCTCAATCTTTTATATCAAAAAGGATTACATATAACTCCTATGGGAGATAAACCGACTGATATTGCTTCACAAGAGGCAATATGGGTTTATGAACAGTTGCAAGAAATGATGCAAGATGGTTCCTTACCTTCTATTGAGCAGATGTCTGAGTTAAAAACGGAAGAGGCATTTCAATCCGATAGGGTCGCTTTAGCTTATGCAGGTTCTTGGCTTGCTGGTCCTTTTGCTAACAATGAAATTATCAATAAGCACGTAGGTGTTGTTATGATGCCTAAGATTGACATTCAAGCAAGTGTCTCCCACAGCGTCAGTTATGCTATCTCATCGGCTAGTAAACAAAAAGAAGCTGCTTGGCAATATATTTCCTATTTAGCCTCTGAAGAAGCACAATCTCAACTGGGTACATCAGCAATTCCCGCTAATAAAAATGCGTCTAAAGTGTGGGCTGAAAGTATTAAAACAGTGGATGTGTCGCCTTATATTGAGACATTACAATTTTCAAAAGCTTATCCAGTTGCTGGAACTAATAATCCAAAATGGCAAAATCTATGGCTATCAGCACTTAAAAAGATCTTCTTAGGGTCAGATGCGACAAAAGAAATGAGTAAAGTGATAGAAAAAATTGAAAAAACAATGGGGCAATAATCATGCGGAAATAATATTGATGTGTAATAGAAGTGCTAAAAAAGTTTAATAAAAATGTCACTCAAGACTGATATAGTTTTTCTCTAGACTTAAATTATAAATTTTTTAACCCTCAATAATTAATTATTTGGATGCTAAAAATGAATTCTCAAGTAAACATAAAATTAAGCCGCCTTGAAAAAGCTGAGAGATTTTGGGGATGGGTTATGTTGCTTCCTTTAGTTTTGGGGCTTGCGGTTTTTTATTTTATCCCTTTTTTACAAAATATTTTCTTCAGCTTCACGGATTTAGACCAATTTATGAATTGGTCCTCTATTAGCTTAGATAATTACACCCGTTTATTTTTTGAGGATACCGATATATGGATTGCAATTATTAATACGCTAATTTATGTGGTCATTTGCGTCCCGATTATTCTCTCTTTATCTTTATTATTAGCAATAGGCTTGAACCAATCAATAAAAGGAAAATCTGTTTATCGTACGCTTCTCTTCTTACCTGCGATTACCATGCCTGCAGCGGTAGCAATGGTATGGAAATGGCTTTTTAATAAGGATTTCGGGTTATTAAATCAAACCCTTAACTATTTCGGATTAGAAGATGTCGGCTGGCTTTCAAATCCTGATATAGTCAAAATAAGTGTTTCAATTATTATTATCTGGTCTTCATTAGCAGTAAAAGTAATTATTTTACTGGCAGGTCTGCAAGGAATATCTAAACAAATTTACGAAGCTACACTTATTGATGGGATAAGTAAAATCAGAGTTTTCTTTTTTGTTACCTTACCTTTAATGGTGCCCACTTTATTTTTTGTATCCATCATGACTTTTATCGAGGTACTTCAGGTATTTGATGTCGTATTTTTAATGTTTGGCAATACGCTGCTCGAAGATGAAGTCATGACGATCACTTCTTTATTTTACAAATACGCATTTTATATCCAAGAAAAGGGATATGCCTCAGCAATAACTGTAGTACTGTTTGCGGTTACTTTATTAATTACCCTTATTCAGATGTTTCTTGGTAAGAAACTCAGCGTAAATTAATGTTAGAAAATATAATAATAGAGGCTTTGAAATATGACTGATATGACAATCAATACCCCAGCTAAATTAAATATTTCTAATTTTATAAGAAAGAACTGTTGCTTTGTTCATTTATTCATGATTATTGCTGGGTTGCTATGCTTAACGCCTTTTATTTGGATGATAATTACTTCTCTAAAAACTCAAGGTGAGAGCATCCAAACGCCCCCAACAATCATACCCGAGCTTTTTAGATTTGAAAATTATCCCAATATACTTGATGAAATTCCATTTGCGACTTTTTATATTAATTCTATGTTGGTAACTTTTTCAACCGTAATACTCCAAACACTTATCGCCTGTTTAGCGGCTTATAGCTTTGCCAGGTTAATATTTAAAGGTAGAGATTTTATTTTTATTCTCTGTGTTTCCATTTTAATGGTACCAGGACAAGCTTTCCTAATTCCTCAATTTTTGATTATCCAAAAAATAGGTTTACTCAATTCAATTCCTGGTGTGATTTTACCCACAATATTCAGTATTTACGCTACTTTCCTTCTTAGGCAATTTTTTATGTCGATACCAAAGGAAATGGAAGAGGCTGCATTGATAGATGGATATAACCATTTTCAAATTTTTTGGAAAATAATGTTACCGCTCGTAAAACCAGGGATCATCGCTTGTATTATCATTAATGGTTTATGGAGTTGGAATAATCTCATGTGGCCTATGATAGTCAATACCAGTACAGATAAATTGACATTACCTGTTGGTTTAGCATCGTTATCTGGTAGGGCAGGTGTTGAATATCCCTTATTAATGGCTGGCGCTCTAATGGCTATTTTGCCTATGTTAATGCTTTTTGTTGTTTTCCAAAAATATTTTATTCAAGGGATTGCTAACGCAGGTGTCAAAGGCTAAATAGTGAATTTGATAATTATCTTTTAAGAACAATTTATTATTCAATAAGGTAGGAAGCATGGCCAGTATTCAATTAAAAAAAGTAAAAAAAATATACCCAAATGGATTTCAAGCGATACATGGGGTGGATTTGGATATAAAAGATGGAGAATTTCTTGTTTTTGTTGGTCCATCTGGTTGCGCTAAATCAACACTCTTAAGAATGATAGCAGGCCTTGAAAGCATATCAGACGGTGAAATTTTAATTGATGGACGTTGTGTTAACGACGAACTACCAAAAGAAAGAGGAATAGCGATGGTTTTTCAAAACTATGCTTTATATCCTCATATGTCAGTCTATAAAAATATGGCTTTTAGTCTTAGGGGCAATTTTACAAAAGAAGAAATTGAAAAACGAGTGCTTGATGCCGCTGAAAAACTTGAACTAACACAACTTTTGGATAGAAAACCAAGCCAACTTTCTGGAGGTCAATGCCAAAGAGTGGCTTTAGGGCGAGCGATTGTTAGAAGCCCGGAAGTATTTTTGTTTGATGAGCCTTTATCTAATTTAGATGCAAAACTTAGAGTAACAATGAGGTTACAATTAATTGAATTACACAATGATTTAAAAAAATCCGGAAAAAATGCCACGATGATTTATGTAACACATGATCAAGTTGAGGCAATGACGATGGGCGATAGAATTTGTGTTTTGAATCAAGGCCAAATAATGCAAGTAGATAAGCCAACTGAGTTGTATCATTTTCCAGCCAATAAATTCGTGGCCGAATTTATTGGAAGTCCACCAATGAATTTGTGGGATGCAAAAATAAAAGGAAATGAACTCTTGATACAAAAGGAAGTCTCCATTACATCAAATGAACGATTAATGGGAATTATTCATAATTATCAAGAAGAGCAGGTGACTTTTGGAATAAGACCAGAAGATATAAAAGTACTTAATTTTGATAGGGACTTATTAACGTCTCCAAATCATTTCACAGCAAAAATAAAAACAATTGAAAGAATGGGTAATGAAGATTTATTGCATTGCCAAATTGGGAATGTTGTTGTGCTTACCAGGGTAGCAACCAGTCTTGAATGGGAACCCCAATTAGAAGAAGAAATTATATTGGTTTTTGATTTGGATAAAGTACATTTATTTGACATAAAAACAGAAAAAAATTTAGGTATTAATAAGTAATTAAGTCTATTTAAAAGGTGATTATATGACGATTTCAAAAGTGGTAACAGTTTTAGTTATTGGATGTGGAGCGCGTGGCGAAATTTACTCTAAATATGCGCTCGCTCACCCGGATTTAATGAAAGTTGTTGGTGTAGCTGAACCTAGAGAAGACTATAGAATTCCTTTTGTACAAATGCATAGCATTGAAAAAGAAGCGATTTTTTTAGATTGGAAAGAGGCTGCAAATAAAGCAAAAATGGCCGATGCCGTGCTTATTTGTACGCAAGATAATATGCATTTGGAGCCTGCAATTGCATTTGCAAGATTAGGATATCATATTCTGCTAGAAAAACCGATGTCACCTGTTGAAACAGAGTGTGAAACAATAGTTAACGAAGTGATTAAAAATAAAGTGATGTTTACAGTTGGGCATGTGCTCAGATATACAACATATACGAAAAAACTTAAGGAAATTCTTGGAACTCATATTATCGGGGATGTCGTGAGTATTCAGCATTTAGAACCAGTTGGATATTGGCACCAAGCACATTCATTTGTTCGTGGTAATTGGGGGAATACGGCTAAATCTTCATTCATGTTATTAGCTAAATCATGCCATGATGTTGATTGGTTAAATTATCTCATGGATACAAAGTGTATCCGTATCAGTTCATTTGGAAATTTAACGCACTTTAGAAAGGAAAACCGCCCCCCTAATGCAGCAAATAAATGTATCGATTGCGCTGCAGAATCAAATTGCCCATATTCTGCAAAGAAAATTTATCTTGGCACTACACCGAAAGCTAAAAGTAGCACTCTTAAAATTCTCTCAGCTGATCCTTCACAGGAAAATTTAGTAAAAGTTTTGGAGAGGAGTCAATACGGTACGTGTGTTTATGATTGTGATAATGACGTGGTAGATCATCAAATTGTTAATATGGAGTTTGAACAAGGTCAAACCGTATCATTCACAATGACCGCATTTACGCCTATGTCTGATAGAAAAACAAGAATTTTTGGTAGTCATGGTCAAATAGAAGGGGATGGTCGATATATACATGTGACGACTTTTCTTGATGATAAAACGCAGATTTATGATACCGAAGCGGATAATTTGAGCGTAGTAAGTGATAACCCCTACATTAAAGATATGGCTGGGCACGGTGGCGGCGATTATTATTTAATGGCTCATTTTATAGATGCAATCCGTACAAATGATCCAAGTAAAATTCTTTCTGGACCGGAGCAAACACTTGCCAGTCATCATATGGTTTTTAAAGCAGAAGAGTCGCGTTTAAATTCAAAAGTTATTGAGTTGTAGAGATCACACTAAGGGAGTTGAGTTTAATTTTCATAAGGATACTGGGTAAGCCATGATGAATATACAAAAAAACGAGTTTTATTATGGTTTTGATGTGGGGGGAACCAAAATTGAACTTGCTATTTTTGATGCAAATTTTAATAAGTTACATTCTCAAAGAACTTATACTCCAACTCATGACTATAAAAAATTTATAGACAGTATCATGGGGTTAGTTGAATTTGCGGATAATTTAGTAAATGCTAAAGGCAAAATAGGTATTGGCATCCCAGGCATTGTGAATCATAAGACAAAGCAACAGTTAGCTGTTAATGTGCCTTGTCTTACAGGAAAAAATTTAGTGGATGAATTGACTCATCTTTTAAATCGAAAGGTCGCCATAGAGAATGACTGTCGTTGCTTTGCTCTATCTGAAGCTAATACGGAACAAACTAAAAACTTATCCAGTATTTTTGGCACCATCTTAGGAACTGGTGCAGGTGGGGGATTAGTTTTTGAAGGCAAACTCTTTAGAGGATCAAATGGTATTGCCGGTGAGTGGGGACATGTTCCGATGTCAGCAAATATTATTAATCGCTATAATTTACCTCTATTTAAGTGTAATTGCGGCTTAACCGCTTGCAATGAAAGATACCTTTCTGGAACAGGACTTGCTCAAGTTCTTGATGCCAAAGGATTTAGTGTATTAAATACGGAAGGTTTTTCTCAGCAACTAAGTTTAGGCAACAATGAAGCGCTCAAATTATTTGATATGTATCTTGATATGCTAGCAAGTGCTTTAGCTAGCCTACAATTGCTATACGATGTAGATGCCTTTGTATTAGGAGGGGGTTTATCTAATATCCAAAACATATACTCTGGGCTTCCTAAAAAAATGACTGATTGGCTTCTTCCTAACGTTGTACCTGCCAAAATACTGCCTCCTGTATTTGGAGACAGCAGTGGGGTAAGAGGTGCAGCTATGTTAAATCAAAGCATTTAAATATTTAAGGTGAAATAACTGTTGAATTTTGATTAAGCAAAAAACATTTTATAAAAAAATACAGGATGGCGATATGTTGAAATTATCTAAAAAATATGTATCTACAATGTTTTTAACGGTTTTCTGGAGTGTAAATGCATATGCTGATATCTCTAATACTCAAAAGTTATTGTACCCTTTGCCAAATGGTCCAAGTGATAATGTTACCTTTTCTTCACTACCAAGTAAATTAAATTTAGATGGTCAATTTATCCAAGATCTAAGAGGATATGTAGTGAATATCAAAGATATAAGATACATTGATTTTAGTGTTCCGGAAACACGCTTAAGTACAGTGAACTGCCAAGTTGTATCACCTGCTACTTCCGAAGGATTAGACGCAAATAAGTGCAATTCAATAAATCCTACATGCGAAAAAATATTTGGAAACAATCCGATAAAAGAAAGATTAAGTTTTCCTTTGCATCCTCTAACATATTGGTTTAACGAAATCAGATCTAATCGATTGCAAGTTAATTCTAATCCATCTGATTTCATTATTAATACAAATCATTTTGATTTAAGGGGTTCTTTGTGGCCCAATCCTCCTTCAGAACTTAATGGAGGAGTATTGTACAATGAACCCTGCTCTAAACCTTTTGGTGCTATGGTTGCAAATGGAATTATGCTTTCTGGCCCAAACTCTCAAGAAATTGATGCAAAAGGTCAAATAAAAGAGGCAAGTGATGTACTTGCATTATTCTCTGGCGATATTCCTTATCAATTTTTCCGTATTGATCAAACAGATCAACTTACATTAAATTCTTTCCTTAAAAATGCCAAAGTTGCAATTGCTGGAAGTATTACTCTTATAAATAATTCTCAATTTTATCCTAGCGCAACAAAACCTAATGAAAGAGTTGGTCGCACAGCTATTGGAATGAACGGAAATAATATGGTTATTTTAGTTGTTCAAACTGGTAGAGATAGGGGGTATGGTTTTTCTGTTAAGCAAGTCAACGATTTTTTAAAATCTTATTACAACATGCAAACAATAATAGTACTTGATGGTAGTGGTTCCTCTCAACTTGTGAGTTCACATTTACCAAGCTTTCCTAGAGACTCATCCATTCCATTCGTAGGCGCAGCAAATTGCGGACCATTAGCTAAAAGCTGTACTGTACCAGGAGATAAAATTCAGGGTAAAGATACAGTAAGACCTATACCTACATTTTTATCAATTTCAGCAACTAATCAGGTCAAAAATCCAACTGTTGAAGCAATTTCGGCTCAAGTTTGGTCTAATGAATTAGCTTCTTGGAAAGATGCTAGCGTGAATCCATTGAAAGCTGGAGATGTTGATGGAGATGGTGTGACTGACGTTATTGCATTTGGTCAGGATAAAATCCATGTGTTTATTTCCAACGCATCTAAATTTACACCTTATCTTTCTTTATCTGATTTTACTACTGCGCAAGGCTGGACTAACATCGAAGAATATCCAAGATTAGTCGGTGATGTTAATGGCGATAATAAAGCCGATATTATTGGATTCTCTAAATTAGGCAACAATGTCTCTGTAAGCCTATCTAGCGGAAATAAAAGTAACTTTTTTTTACAACCAAAAACTTGGGCTAATACTATGATTTGGGACAGCTATGACAGGAAACCAAGACTATTAGGAGATGTTAATGGCGATGGTAAATCGGATCTAATTGGATTTGATACAAGTGTTAGTGTTGCATTATCTACGGGTTCATCATTTTCATCGACAAATTTTTGGCTGAATAATTTTGGTTCAAATAATGGTTGGGTATCAAATGATGCTAGTCCTCGTTTGGTTGGAGATGTAAATGGTGATGGCAAAGATGACATCGTTGGGTTCAAAGATTCAGTTTGGGTTTCAACTTCTACAGGGACGTCTTTCACAGAACCAAAAATTTGGTTAACAGATGATAGATTAAAGGGAAGAAACTTCCTTAACCCTAGATTTTTAATAGATGTAAACGGTGATAGACTCGATGATATAGTTGCATTCGGAGGAAGTTTTGTTTCTGTATCTTTTTCTACTGGAACAAATTTCCTACCTACAACTCCTTGGATATATGGTTTTACTCCTTCTCATGACTTTATTAATTCATATTCAAATCCAAGGCTTGTTGGAGATTTTGATGGCAATAAATTAGGCGATGTAATAGGAAACAAAGGAGGAACCACATATTATTCAACGACTAGCGTTAGTGGATCTGCATTTTGATGAAATTAACTATTCATATATCTTTATTTTATATGTAGGTAATAAAATACATTAACCTTTAGTTATTATGTCAAATTTTTTTCTGTCAGGAAGATAATAGATTTAAAATCAATAAAGTAAAAATCGGGTGAAAATCTAGCATTTTTTCATTTGAAATAATAAACAACATTTAGCTCTTTGGTTTGTCATTAGCAAACATGATATAAACCTTTATTCAAGTAAAATTAAATAATTGAATAGTTATATTGTTATTAAATTACATTCTTGCACGGTTTAGCTTTAATTTTTTGCAATAAATCAGTAGTTTAGATTGCTAAAGTTATGTTTCATGTAGTTGGACACAGCAGTGGGGTAAGAAGTGTAGCTATGTTAAATCAAAGTATTTAAATATTTAAGGTGAAATAAATAATGATGACTTGCAGTGAACGGAGACGTTTTATCTTAGAGCAATTGTGCGAATCGGGTTCGGTGAAAGTTGAAAAATTAAGTAAGCATTTTAATGTTTCAACAGTGACTATAAGAAATGATCTTCGTTCTCTAGAGCAACAAGGCTGTGCGATTTGTTTTTATGGTGGAGCGAAGCTGAATCAACAATTCGCATTTGAACGGACTTTGAATGATAAAGATGCAATTAATAAGCAATTAAAAAAACGAATAGCAAATAAGGCATCAACCTTGATAAACGATGGAGATAAAATCATTTTAGATTCTGGATCTACTGTGAGTCAAATTGTTCCTTTTATTCAAAATAAATCATTGATTATTTTAACAAATGCTCTAAATATTGCTTTTGAGTTATCCCAATTTGAAAATATTGAGTTGTTAGTTACTGGGGGGCATTTAAGTCATAAGTCATGGTCTTTGTATGGTTCATTATCTGAAGATTTATTACAACAATATAGGTTTGATAAACTCTTTTTAGGGGTGGACGGATTCGATATAAAAAATGGATTAACCACGCCTAATTTGATGGAAGCGCAGTTAAATAAACTCATGTGCCGCGTAGCCAATGAAATTATCGTAGTTACTGATTCTAGTAAATTTAATCGTACAAGTTTTTGTAATATTTCAGATTTAAACCAAGTTAATAAGGTTATTACAGACGAAAAAATCCCTGATTTATATCATGCAATGTTACTTGATTCAGGCATTGAAGTTTTAATTGTTTAATTGAATTCTCATTAATTTTTTAGAGGGTATTATGACTAATTATTTTAATTACAGTGAAGCAGAATTGTTGAAATTAAATGCGGTACATACGGCAAAAGAAATAGAACAGCAAAAAAACATCTGGAAAATTTTATTTCAAAATATCGTAGGTAACAATGAGCTTATCTCTTTTTTAACTCCAATTTTAAATGATAATAATCATCAGATTATTTTGACAGGGGCTGGGAGCTCTGCTTTTTTAGGACAAGCATTGGCTCCATTGATTAAAAATGAAACGCAAAGAGATATCGTTGCGATTTCAACAACAGATATAGTAGCTGGTCCAACCCATTACTTATCAATAGATAAACCGACGCTATTGGTTTCTTTTGGACGTTCAGGTAATAGTCCTGAGAGTGTTGCAGCTATCAAATTAGCGGATCAAGTATGTCATAATCTTCATCATTTAATTATTGTCTGTAACCCTGAAAGTGAATTAGCTAATTATGCTAAATCAAATAATAAGGCTCAACTTGTGGTTATGCCTGAGGGAACTAACGATCAGAGTTTTGCAATGACATCAAGTTTCAGCTCAATGATGTTGTGCGCAGGATTATTATTGAGTAACAAATTAATTAAAGGGGGCATAATTTGTGATGCTTCAAAGAATTTAGTTGCACAGCAACTTGTTAATTTGTCTGCTGCTTTGGACAGTATTAACATGTTAACTATAAAGAAACTCGCTGCATCTAAATTTAAGCGTTATGTTGTATTAGGCGCAAATGGCTATAAAGGTTTAGCTGAGGAAGCTGCGTTAAAACTTTTAGAATTGACGGCTGGTCAAGTAGCAACCCGTCATGATTCAGCTCTTGGATTGAGACACGGTCCAAAATTTATGGTTGATAATGAAACGCTTATCTTGCAATTTATTTCAAATAACGCATATGCGCGTCGTTATGATCTGGATTTAATGCATGAATTAAAAAGTAACAATATTGCAGCAAATCATATAGTATTAACCTCTAGTCAAATAGCTAACAATGAAGTTTTAGATGTTATAAATCAATTACCTGAAGATTCTAAGGGTAGATTATATAGAAATGAAGAGGTCTTTCAGGTTGCTGATTTATCATGTGACTTTTTTGGGTTATGGGCTTACCTTTATTTTGCTCAAGTTTTTGCATTAGAAACTTCACTAGCGCTAGGAAATACTCCTGACAATCCTTGCCCTACTGGGGAAGTTAATCGAGTAGTAAAAGGGGTTGTTATTTATCCATACTCAGAGTAATAAATTTTTACGCTGAAGCCTATTTTTTTAATTCAGATTTAATAAGGAGTTTACATGTTTCTTGTATCTAACCGTGAAATGTTATTAAAAGCCCAGCGAGAGGGGTACGCAGTTCCTGCATTTAATATTCATAATTTAGAAACTATCCAAGTGATTACTGAGACTGCTTTTGAAATGCAATCTCCCGTAATTTTAGCAGGCACTACTGCCACTTATAAATACGCGGGTTTAGATTTTCTAGTGGCAATATGTAAAACAGCCGCAAAAAAATATGATTTGCCGATTGCCCTTCATCTTGATCATCATGAAGATCTTATGGATATCGAGCTAAAAGTAAAAGCGGGGATTCGTTCTGTGATGATTGACGGTTCGCATTTGCCTTTTGAAGATAATATTGCACTTGTAAAAAAAGCGGTTCAGATTGCTCATAAATATGGGGCAAGTGTTGAAGCTGAATTAGGTCGTTTGGGTGGTCAGGAAGATGACATTATCGTGGATGAAAAAGATAGTTTTTTCACAAACCCAATAGCTGCAGCAGAATTTTGTGAGAGAACAGGAATTGATTCACTTGCTGTTGCCATAGGTTCGGCTCACGGGATGTATGAAGGTGAACCGAAACTTGATTTTGACAGATTAGCTGAGATCCGAAAAGTAGTAGATATCCCTTTGGTTTTGCATGGTGCCTCTGGTATTCCTGAGCAAATGCTCAGGAAATCAATTGAATTAGGTATTTGTAAGGTTAACGTAGCTACCGAAATGAAGATTGCATTTGCATCGGCTGTAAAAGCTTACTTTCTTGAGAATCCTAAGGCTGATGATCCTCGATATTATATGCCACCAGGGAAAGCAGCGATGAAAGACGTTGTGATGGAAAAAATTAGATTATGTGGCAGTCAAAATAAGCTAAATAACTATTAATAATTTTTAATTAGGTAGAACTTTTACCCTAAATAAACAATATGGTTTTAACAAATCTGCAATGAAAATTATATAGAATCGTTAAAGTTAAAGTTGTAATTTGCGAACAATTTAGCTGAAACATTAATAATAAATATTAAGTTAAATTTTATTCTTAATATTTATAATTTTGCATATTTTATATTTTGGAGAGTTTGAAAATGAAAAATAAACTTAGCTTTGTTACGCTGTCTCTATTAAGTTCCATTGTATTTATACCATCGGTGTTTGCTAAAGATATTACGCTTAGATATTCTATTTGGGATAGAAACCAGCTTCAAGTGGAAGAAACACTGATTAAGAAATTTGAAGAGCAAAATCCAGGCATTAAAATTAGCCTAGATCTGATAACACCCTCTAAAGAATACTGGGTTAAATTAGGAGCAGCGACAGCTGGCGGTGTTGCTCCAGATGTTTTTTGGATTAATATGCCAAGATTTAAACAGTATGCAAATAATGACTTATTAGAACCACTTGACAATTATATTGACAACTCTGGCTTTGATACCGATGCAATAATTAAAAGTTCACTCAATGCCTATAAACATAATGATAACCAGCTCAGTATTCCAAGAGATATTGATTCAATAGCACTTTGGTTTAACAAAAAATTATTTGATGAGGCAGGAGTTTCCTATCCTACTAATGATTGGAATTGGGATGATTTACGTCAAACAGCTGAAAAACTTCATCAAAAATTAGGTGATAAAGCCTATCCTATAGTATTGGAACTGAATAGAGAGGGCCAAGATAGCTATTTAAATCTTCTTTACCAAGCAGGATTAAATATTGTTCCTGCAAATGGGCAACCTACTGATATAGCAAGTGACAAAGCAATATGGGTCTATGAGGAACTTCAAGATATGATGAAAGATGGTTCCTTACCTTCTATTGAGCAAATGAGTGAAATAACGCCCCAAGATGTATTTCAGTCGAATCGTGCAGCTATGGTTTATGCAGGTTCATGGTTTTCAGGCCCTTTTTCAAAAAATGAGCTAATAAAAGACCATATAGGGGTTGTCAAAATGCCTAAAATTGAAAGAGAAGCAACCGTTTCTCATAGTATTGGCCTTGCAATTTCTGCTAATAGTGAAAATAAAGATGCTGCATGGAAATTTGTATCTTTTATGACATCAGAAGCTTCTCAGGCAGAGATAAGCAAAGTAGTCATCCCTGCAAATAAAAATGTGGCTGGTAAATGGACAGAATCGATTGATAATATAGATGTTTCTGCTCATGTGGAGGCTCTTGAGTTTTCTTTACCTTATCCGGTTGCAGGGACTAATAACCCTAAATGGCAGGATTTATGGAAATCAGCTCTGAATAAAATATTTTTAGGTGGAGATGCAAGAAAAGAGATGGATAACGTGATTAATCGAATTGAAAAGCAGATGAGTCAATAAGTTTATTTATTATATAACGCGATGCGCGACTTTTAAAATGCGAGATCTGTGATACTTTAAATGGGGCTACCTTGTTCTTTATTGAACAGGTTGGCCAGTTTGTGTGATAATATTTTCCTGCTCAGCCTATTAGAAAAGCTCAGCATTATTCTTACGAATGTTCTTTCAATATTGAATGTTTCAGCGAGTTGATCAATTTTACTTTCAATAATTCTTCTTTTATTATTCCAAAAATTCCAAATGTTTTTAGGGAGTTTGTCTCATACTTTTCCTAACGGGTGTTTCAATAGCAATCCCATGGTTTGTGCATTGTTCCGCTGTCTCAGCCCCCAAACAGCCCCTATCTCCTAATTTAGATTAGCTTATTCAAATGAGTTTGGAAACAGAGTCTTAAACCATCTTAACTTCTACTTTCGCTTTGGATAATTCTCTTGCTATGCTAGCAGAAGTATCTGTATCAGTAATAAGTAAATCAATTTCTTCTGGTGATATAACTTGATTATAGGCTGTTCTTGAAAATTTGGTTGAATCAGCGACTACAATAACTTTTTTTGTGTTTTTCATCATCACCCGACTGACATTAAAACCTTCATTGAATGTTGTAACGCCATATTTGGGATCAAAACTATCGGCACCAATAAACATTATATCAGCCGTAATATGCTTAATTGATTCTTCAGCTATTTTTCCATGAAAAGAGCTTGTTTTTGCTCTATAAAGTCCACCTGTTAAAATTAAATTTGTGTCTGGCGCTTTAGATAAGGAAACGGCAGCCTGCAAATTATTAGTTATTACTGTAATACCTCCACGTTTAGATAACTCTTCCGCTATCAGATGGGTTGTACTGCCGCAATCTAAAATTATAGTTGAGCCAAATGCTACTAAGCTTGCTGCATATTCGGCAATTCTTAATTTAGCGTCTTTATTAATTGAGTATCTAGAATTAAGGGATTGTTCATTATCTGTGATTGCAACGGTTAAATCTTCAACTGTATTATGCTCAAGTTTGTGTGCTCCTCCAAAAAAACGGACGAGCTTGCCCTGGCTTTCTAATAATTTTAAATCAGATCTTATTGTCACTTCAGATGTGTGGGTTAAACTAGCTAAGTCTTTAACCTCAACACTGTGTTCTTGCATCAATTTTTCAAGAATGAATTTTCTTCTTTGTATGTGATTCATAAATTTCTCTATTCATAAGCACAACCGTAGCTGTAATCGCTTAAGACATCTTGAACCTTTGAAATTATTATTTCTTCAGCTGTATTATTAATGGCGTGTGCCTTAATAAGTTGATATTGATTTGGAAAGAACTGACTTACCAAGCTCAAAGGAATTTCCACATTATTTAAATTCATTAGTAATTTTGATAATGCATTATTAATGATTTCATCAGTCCAGTAATATCTGATTCTATCAGATAAACTAAAGAAAAGCTGTTGATTTATTGTATCAAAATTTCCTTTGTAATATTTATCCCAATATTTTGGATTATTCAATAACTGATTCTTTAAAATTGGGATAAATTGACTTTTTTTGTTTTCAGGAATAATGAAATCTTCAATCATAGCCAAAGAAATGATTGCTTCTCTGTATGCAAATGTCAGACCTGGCCCTACTTTAAGAATTGCAAAGCTGTCGTTCACTAATTGTTTTAGTTTTTCTTTCGTTTGATAATCAGTAGAATGAGCCTCATATACCCATGGCGTACTTTTAATGAATTCAGAAATGGCTTTCGTTTCATTATTATTGTATTCAAATACTTTCGAGTGATCGAATTCTACGCCTGGATGAACTACGACACCAATCACTTTGTCATCAAAATCATCGATTCCCTGATGATTAAATTCTTTTATATGGAGATCTATTGTATTTTTAATGTCCTCTAGTTTTGATACATGAATCGATTGAAGATCATTTGCTTCACCTCCAGGAATTGGAACTTCAGTGCCAATGATATAGCATAACTTATTGGAATTAATTTTTTTATTGGATAACTCGGCTTGTTTGCACATCTGTGCTGCGCGTTGAGCGATAATCTCTGGTGATAAAACAGCGGGTTCCCCATAACATGGCATAGATGCATCGAGGTGTATTTTAGTAAAACCTGCTTCTACATATTGCTTAATCAGCTCAAGAGATTTTTTCATTGCAATTTCAGGGGGATCGTTAACCCAGCAATTAGGGCCAAGATGATCGCCTCCAAATATGATACGATTTTCATCAAAATGCGTTTTCTTAGCAATGTTTTTTACAAAACCAATAAAATCAGTAGGTTTCATGCCAGTGTAACCGCCAAACTGATTGACTTGGTTGGAGGTTGCTTCTATTAAAATCTTATTATCTGTTTTGGATTCAAAGAGAAATGCGGCTTCAATTATTGTTGGGTGTGCTGAACAGATGGAATAAATGCCGCCTTTACCTGTATCCTTGTGTTTTCTTATGGTTTCTTTCATTTTTCTCTTCCTTTTTATTATTTATTAAATTATTTCGTTTAATATACATTTACTTTCGAATTATTTCAAGTTAAATTAGGATGAGACTTTTTATTAAACCGATAGGTTAAAATACGTTGAATTTACTTCGAAAGCGGACACACATACTCAGTGTCTTAATTTCAAAAATACTAGAGGAAGAATAAAAAAACTATCTGAATTACTCGTTTCTATTTTTTTATAATAAATGAAAATCAGCAGGTACTTTAATTCAGAAACTTCATTTCTATTACGAGGATTATATCTGTGGATGTTGAAACGAATAGGGAATTTTTTAGGTATTTATATAAACGGTTAAATCCAATAACCTAAGGCGATATAGATGCCAGTCCCTAACGTGATGCTTAAAAGCGAGTTTCTAAAAAAGTGGTGTAATAGTACAACACTTAAGCAAGAAACAGCCATATTTAAATAGCTTGATGCACCCGTATAATTCAACCCATTAATGCTATAGATAACCAGAATGATCATTATTCCTGGCGGCATCATAAACCCTAGGTAGTCTATAAATGCCACTCTTTTCTTTCTCATTAACCAAAAAGGTATAGCCCTTAATAAAAAGGTGATGCATGCCATGATTGCGATTGCGCTGATGATATAACCATGAGTACTCATTATTTAACTCCTTTTTTATATTCAGCTTGGAATATAAAGCGGTGATGAACACAAAGAAAAATTAAAAATATAGAAATAGCAATACTCAAAAATTGATTTGGGAGGATAAAAAATGCAGCCAATGCAGCAACCAGACCTAGTATTAAAGATAAATTAACTACTTTACGGTAAAAATGTTCTTGTGTTAATACGATAAATAGAGCAGTTAATACAAACTCTATCCCTTTTATTGGGCCTGTCAATACAGCATGTAATGCCAATCCAATCACTGTGCCTAAAATCCAATAAGACTGGTTAATAAACTGTACCGCAAATATATAATTTTCTGGCCTTTTTTTATGGTTTTTACTGGCCAGTAAAGAGTAGGTTTCATCAGTCAATGCAAACATCGCATAAATTCTTTTAAAAGGAGTCTTTACCGAATCAATAGGAAAAGAGAGACCATAAAAAATATGCCGAAAATTAATTATGAGTGTGGCTAACGCAATTTCAGGTAAAGAAGTCATTTCAACCATGATACTTGCTGCAAAAAATTGCAAAGCACCAGCATAAATGACAAAACTCATCAATAAAGCATAATACCAAGGAACACCAGTTTCACTAATTAATAGAGCATAAGCAATGCTAAGGGGTATATACCCCATACCAACGGGTAGGGTGTCAAATAATGCTTGTCTAGTAGAAATGGAGAAGTTTATTTTTTTTTTCATTTTATGACGTTTATTTGGAATTATCTAATTTGCTTAATCGTTTTATTAATATTGAAGTTTGACTTAATACTTTGTGACACTAAAGATCATTTATTCTCATAAAGAACAATGAAAAAAGTTTTCTAAGCTCATCAGAACTCTTTATAATATGCAGGTCACGCAAATTTTTAATGTAGTCATCAAATACTCAAGTAATTGCATCACACTAAAACAATATTTTGCCACTAAACTTTTCTACTTAGTGGGGCGGATATCAAATGAATAGTATGTAAATTAATTGATTCAGTCAATCTGCAAAATATGAAAAAAGGATTCAAAATGAAAGTTAACTCGCTCTTTACAGCATTATTTTTATTGATCAGTTGTAATGCACTTGCTGATTGCTTTGAAAAAGAATATAAGGAGATTCAAATGACTGTGTGTACCATAAACGCCAGTCGAGAAGTCCCGATTATGCTTTTTAAAGATAGCGAAGGAAAGCCATATAAAAATGTCTTTGGGGCGTTGAAAAATAGTAAAGAAAATATTTCATTTTTAATGAATGCAGGGATGTACCATTCTGATCTATCTCCAGTAGGTTTATATATTGAAAAAGGCGTTCTTTTGCAAAAAATTAGCAAGAATGAAGGACCTGGAAATTTTCATCTTATGCCTAATGGTGTCTTTTATATTCATCGTAATGAAGACGAGTCATACTCATATCATATTAAAACAACGATAGATTATATTAAAGAGAATCCTTCGCCCTATTTTGCAACGCAATCAGGACCAATGCTAGTAATTAATGATACAATACACCCTAAATTCATCAAAGGTAGTGACTCCCGTTTTGTCAGAAACGGTGTAGGAGTAAGTGCAACTTCTGAAGTCTATTTTGTTAAGTCGAAAGCACCAATAAATTTTTATGATTTTGCAACTTTTTTTAAAGATGAGCTAAAAACGCCCAATGCCCTCTATTTTGATGGGAAAATCTCCACACTTTATGCACCGCCTTTTAAAACTGAAAGCACTTGGTTTTCGGTCGGGCCCATGGTAGGTGCTGCTATCAAGTAAATTATTCTAATTAATAATTTTGAATGATTCTTTTACAGTTTGTGTTCGCACGAACTTTCACTTTTTTGTATCTTAATTTGATGTAATTTATCAGTAATAATTTGAGGTTATATGTTAGACATACACACACAGGGGAGAGATAGCTATGAATCTCTTATTCATTCACAAGAAGCTATAAATGCGACTCGACTCATATTTTTGATTGCTGGTTTTTCCATGGCGTGCTGGGCACCTTTGGTTCCTATAGTCCAAGAGCAATTAAGAATAGATAAAGACGCCCTGGGGCTTCTTCTGATAGCTCTTGCAACAGGATCACTAAGTATGATGCCTATTTCTGCCATCTTAATTGAAAAAATAGGTGCAAGAAAAACGATTGCATTAGGGATCTTTTTTGTTGTACTGAGCTTGCCTTTATTGGTTTTTTTTAATATCTATTGGTTTGTATTTGCTTTTTTGTTCCTCTTTGGTGCAGGTCTCGCTTTAATAGATATTTCCATGAATACACAAGCAATTTTATTGGAAAAAATGGCTTCAAAACCAATTATGTCTAGCATGCATGCTTTTTGGAGTATTGGTGGAATATTTGGCCCTTTTGTCATCGCAGCGGCTTTATATGTATTAAATTTTTTCGATTGGCAAGTGAATTTATTCTATATAGTGACTTTTATTGCGTTTTGTATAGCGACGAGTTTTTTCCTTATAAGGAAAAAATTATTACCCAAACCAAAGCAAGCGGAAAATAACAGTCTAAAAGATCCGTTGTTAGTTATGCCAAAAGGCATAGTGCTTTTAATTGGTTTATTATGTTTTATTCTGTTTTTAATGGAAGGCTCCTTACTTGATTGGGGTGCTATTTTTATGACTGAGTATACCGAAATCACTGAAGGTTATGCTGGATTAGGTTTCGCTTTTTTTTCTATAGGTATGACTATTGGCAGACTTTTTGGGGATAAAGTCATATTTAAATTTGGTGCATTTAGGATCCTATTTTTTGGGATTATGTTATGTACACTTGGTTTTTTACTCCTAGTTGTTTCTTCTATTACTGTATTTTCATTATTCAGTTTCTTTTTAATTGGTATTGGTGCTGCAAACTCAGTACCCATCTTATTTAGTGCTGCTGGGAATCAACGGACGATGCCACCAAGACTTGCAGTTGCAGCTGTTGCGATGATTGGCTATGGAGGAATGCTTATTGGGCCGGCGGCTGTCGGATTTGTGGCCCAGAGGATGGGTTTGAATATGGTGTTTTTATTTATAGCAGCGTTACTTTTGCTTGTCATGGTGTGTAGCCGATTTATTACAATGAATACACCATGTAATGAAGAGTCCGTGATGTAATTGCAAAATATTTACCGATTTAATGTAATGCAAAAATAGTTAAAGTAACTTGAATATTGTAACCAATTGATTACAATGCAGATGATATTAAATTAATATCCAACTGATTAAAATAATTGACATGAGGTAACTATGATAAGAATTGGTTTGTTTTTGTTGACTAACCTTGCTGTAATGGTTTTATTTGGCATCATACTGTCTATTACTGGGATAAGCTCTAGTAGTACCAGTGGCCTACTAATTATGGCTGTACTCTTTGGTTTTGCAGGATCAATTATCTCTCTGCTACTTTCTAAAACAATAGCCTTAAAAACAATGGGGGCAAGGGTAATATCCAATCCAAGCAATGAAATGGAAAGTTGGCTAGTAAATACAGTCAAATCGCAAGCGCAACAAGTTGGAATTGGTATGCCAACCATTGCGATATATGAGTCATCAGACTTAAATGCGTTTGCTACAGGTGCAAAAAGAGATGATGCTCTGGTTGCCGTAAGTACAGGGCTTCTTAGCGGTATGCACCGTGATGAAGTCGAGGCAGTATTGGCACATGAAGTATCGCATATCGCAAATGGTGATATGGTCACAATGACTTTGTTGCAGGGGGTTGTCAACACCTTTGTTATCTTCATATCTCGAATGATAGCGCAAGTTGTTGCTACAACAGCCTCTGGCTCATCTGAGGATGAAGAAGGTGGGGAAAGTTTTAGTGCAATGACCTATTTTGGCGTATCAATGGTCTTAGAAATAGTTTTTGGCCTTTTAGCGAGCATTATTACTTTATGGTTTTCACGATACCGTGAATTCCACGCTGATGCAGGTGCTGCACGCTTAGTTGGTGCTGAAAAAATGATTGCTGCGCTAGAACGACTTAAGCAAGCACATGAGCCACAAGTTGAAAAATCCATGACGGTTCTTGCTATAAATGCAGCCCCAAGCAGTTTTGGCGAATACTTTATGTCCCATCCTCCTCTTGATAAGAGAATCGAAGCGTTAAGACAAAAAGTATATTAACGCATTTTGCAGTTTTAGCTATTAATCAGCCATTAGCAAAATATTTTTAATTAGGTTAGAATGACATTAATACTAAGGAGTATGTTTTCATATACTCCTTTTTCTTTAGTTAGATATTTATATTTTGTCTTGGACTCAATACCTCTAACTTACTTCTCAAGGCATATATTTTTTGATTATGGATAATAGTAAAAACCAACCTATCAGTAAAACTCGACAAAAAGAGATCACTCAATGGCTTAAACAGCAGCGTTCTGTAGCCAACAAGTGGATTCGACTCAGTGGTGTTTTGGGGTTGGTTATGACACTATTACTCATTGCACAGGCGTGGATGCTTGCCTGGCTATTACAGCAAATCATCATAGAAAAAAAAGAACCCAGTCTATTTATTCTACAATTGATTGGACTGTTTTTGATTTTTTTGATGAGATCTTTATTACTCATTACAAGAGAACAAGTAGGTCAAAAAATTGGGCATACCGTTCGCAAACACGTCCGTCAGCAACTGTTTAGTTTGTTTGAAAAAGAAGGTCCCTCAGCCCTTCAGAAAAAAGCGGCAGGTTCCTGGTCAATAATTGTCATAGAACAAATCGATAATCTTAATGATTACTTCGCAAAGTTCCTCCCCCAAACACAACTTGCCATAAGTGCACCAATCTGTATTCTTATCTCGGTATTCTGGTTTAATTGGGCAGCTGGAGTTATTTTACTTTTTACAGCCCCTTTAATCCCGATTTTTATGGCGTTTGTCGGAATGGGTGCTGCTGAAGCTAATCGAAAAAATTTCCAAGTGCTGGCTCAATTAAGTGGATTTTTTTTGGATAGACTAAAAGGACTTGAGACATTAAGGATTTTCCACCGAAAAGATGTAGAATTAGTAAAAATTGAAACTAATAGTGAAGCATTCAGAGTGCGTACTATGGAAGTACTGCGTATTGCCTTTCTTTCTTCTGGAGTGTTAGAGTTTTTTACTTCTGTTTCGATTGCAGTTATGGCCGTATATTTTGGTTTCAGTTTTTTAGGCGATTTGAATTTTGGCCATTATGGTCTCCCAATGACATTATTTATTGGTTTTTTTTGTTTACTCTTGGCGCCTGAATTTTATCAACCTCTTCGTGATTTAGGTACATTTTATCATGCAAAAGCTCAAGCAATTGGTGCTGCGGATGTGCTATTGACTCTCGATTTAAAACCATCGAATCTAAAATCTATGTTTCATTCCGTTGACAATAAAAAAGATATCAATACGAATAAACTGCCCATACTGCACGTCACAGAGACCCAATCTCAATCATCAAATGGAGTGGAACAAACTAATAGTCTTGACTGTAATAACAAGGAAATTCAGATTAATGATTGGCAATCTATTGAGTTTATTGATTTAGTTGTAAAAACCCCCGATGGCATTTCTTTAACTCAATCGATTAATTTTAAAATACAACGGGGAGATAAAATAGCAATCTTTGGCCAAAGTGGATCGGGTAAAACTTCATTTATTCACTGTTTGATGGGTTTTTTGCCTTTTGAAGGTCACATTTTGGTTGATGGCATTCCCTTATCTCAAGATGTATTAATAAAATTCCGTCAAAATATTCATTGGTTGTCACAAAATCCCGTCTTGCCTGCAAATACGATAAGAGACAACCTTAATCTTGTAGCCTCAGAGCCACAAGATGATGTGCAGATTTGGCACGCCTTAAAATCTGCTAAGGCAGATGAATTTGTCGATAGATTACCTAATAAATTAGATACCCTCATAGGTGACAATGCCACACGGCTATCTATAGGCCAAGCACAGAGAATTGCTTTAGCTAAATTATTTTTAGTTAACCGGACATTTTGGATTTTAGATGAACCTACCGCAAGTTTAGATAAAGAAAATGCAAATGCCATTATGGAGTCGATTTATGGGACTATCGGTTTTTTGCATAATAGACCAATTAAAGATGAATTGACAATAAAACAGCATTCTGATGTGACGTTATTACTCATTAGTCATGATGAACAGCATCTTAGCTTCTTCAGTAAAAAAATTGAATTGATTAAGGATAATGCGAGTTAATAAAAAGGTTAACTCTTAATCACTGCAAGTGAAAGAAGGTAACAGGAATATTATCATGTGCTTTGAAATTAATTAGCTTGGCCTTTAACCTAATTTTGCCATTATAGTCCTTAAATAAATGACATTATTCTATCGATTGTCTATTCTTTATATCAAAAACAGATTCATTTTTTACTCTTACTATTACTCTTACTCTTACTCTTACTCTTACTCTTACCCTTATGATTCTTTTAAATCCTTGAGTGATTATTTGAGTTCCCATATATTCTCATAATTCATTTGATAAATTTAAATTATGTCGGCGTATTAATCCTTCTTTCCGCGTGTGCTGTGAACGTTAACTATTAGGAAGTTAACTTGCTGTATTTGAGATGGTGGTAG
>NZ_JBHLXE010000096.1:0-9792 GCF_042432445.1 Thorsellia kenyensis
AGCAATAGCTCTGATGATGAAGTTATTATTGAGAAAATGGCAGAGATAGCCCAAAACACTCTAGGCACTTATGGTAAACGTAGAATGTGCCAAGCCCTGAATAACCAAGGGGTAGTAATAGGGATTCATAAAACAAGAACACTCATGAGAAAAGCAGGTATTTTCGCCAAGATACCTAAAATAAGGCATTAATATGAACCGGATATTGAAAAGCCTGATATACCTAATAAATTAAACAGGGAATATAACCAACTCCGTTTAAATAAGGTTTGGTGTAGTGATATCACTTATATACGGACAGCAACTGGCTGGAGTTATCTTGCTACAGTATTTGATTTGGGCACCAAGGAAGTGGTGGGTCATGCCATGTCCCAAACAGCAGATACCGATTTAGTGATTAAAGCGCTTGATCATGCAATCGGTAAACATATACCTAAGACAAAACAACTGATGTTTCATTCAGATCAAGGATGTCAGTATACATCGAAAAAACTGCGTAAGTTCCTCAAAGAGAGGAAAATAACTCAGAGCATGAGTTGGCGTGGTAATTGTTGGGATAATGTCGTCCAGGAACGCTTTTTTAGGAATTTAAAATTTGAATATTTAGATGACCTGGTTTTATTAAACCACCATGCCGCAGAACTCGCAGTAGAGCGCTATATACGCTATTACAATAACATCAGACTTAATTCTGCAATTGGTTACAAAACACCATTGCAAAAAAGGAAAGAATTACAAAAAACAGGCTAAGAAACATTACAGAAAAGCTTGACCACTATAATGATCAGGAGACGAGCAAAATTTTACATTATTAAATCAATTTCATTGATAAAATGTTATTATCCGTAAACTTAAATCATTTATAAACATTCTCATTTTTCCATGAGTTAAAGTTTCTTTTTTCAGTATCACTACTCAATAAAGTTAAAGAACAGCGTGTAATTATTGACAATTTTTTGTTACCTAAAGTGTTGTGTAACTCTGATTACTCAAAATTCAGTTCACCAATTATGAAAGTCGGAGTGAATAACAAGGAATTCTGGCAAGGACTAAAAGCTCATTTCTTAAACTAGCTATTTTTTATTTTTGTTTTTTACAGGTTTCTTGAATCGAATCTGAAATTTTTATTAATTTTAATTTATTACCTTATGTAATTTGTTAGGATAAATCAATTGCATCAATTAAAAATCAATGAAGATTCAAAAAATCAAACTGTTTGACCGCAAGCAGTCTTCAACATAGGAAAGCAAATTACATATTTGGGAAAAATTTAAATTTTAGGCTACTAATTTTTGAAATCTGCGGGCCATAAGAAATACTGTCCGTGTTGTTTGCTACTTTTTGATACTGCGCCTAATTGATTACCTTTATCAGTAAGGACATAGATATCATTTTGTTTAATTATATATCCTTCTTTTTCAACCTGAGAAAGAAACTCAGCTGTTTTAACGTTTAGTTTATTAGCAATTTTGTAAGAAGTAAGCATTAATTCCTTAGAGGCTTCTTGTTCCTCCAAAGGATTTTGATCTACTATTTTTGCAGTTAATCTGATTTCATCACTAATTCTAATTAGCCTTTGGGCTTCTTCATAGGCAGCAGTATATGTTTCCTTGTCACACTCATCTTCTTTATCGAGCAGTACGCCCATCTCATTATTATTAATTTGGCTAAATTCATATAAATTTAAGCTGGTTATAATGCATTTTGATTCACTCAAATAACATTTTGCGTGTAAATTTTTACAATAACTCGTTCTAATATAATCTTGCTAGCTTAACCACCTAATTTCGTCAGGTTGTAATTCACTTTTACCATAGATAATTCTAACATCGATTTTCAATCTATTTTTATCCTCAAGCAACTCTTTAATTCTTTCATTCAATTGCAAAAATGGACTAATCAAAATTAGCTTTTCTTTAGCGTTATTGACTAAGTCTTCTAGAATGTAGCTTGTTGCAGTTGTGTTTAAAAATTTAGACACGATAATTTTCCTTTAAAAAATCTATTGTTTTATGTGAAAACTGAAGGTTTTAGTTAAAAATTTAAACTAAAGTTGATCATAACCTCGAGGAATAATTTTTGCAATATTTTAAAATCAAACAATGCATTTACAAATTAAGCAGAAGATATCTTTGAAATGACTAATTTGATTAGTGTAAGAATTTGAAATGTTAATGACTATGTATTCCATATAGCTGACCGGCTATTAAAAAATCCAAGCTTGGGTTATGCCTAATTCTTATGTATAAATTTATTTTTAATTAGATATTATTTTTATTTGATAATAACAATTATTATGTTATAGTGTCCAATGTTTTAATAGTATTACTAATAGTTACGAATGATTTATTAAATATAAATATTGTTAAATTCTTTTTATAAATCCAGAGGGTGAATATGAATATGTATTCGTGGGGCTTACTCGCTCCTGAGCAGTTGTCCAGCTTTAGACGTAAACGTTCCCTAGGTTTAAACGCAGTAATTCAAGATTACAATGAAAAAGCTGTACCAGGCGTTGCATCCATCTGGTATGCGAAACAAGTACTTATTTGTGTGTTAGGTATTGTAGTTGCTGAAAGAGTCAACCAATCCTCTAAAAAACGAGTAAGTAATATTGAAGTGACAAATGCTATTGAGGCTTTGGCTTTTAAAATATCTATGCTAAGTAATAGCAATCAAGGTGATGCTCGCATTAGAGGAATTACAAAGTTAGCGAACAAAGAAGAAGAATTATTTACTTATAAAGAAGTGACTAAAAAAGGATTTTATTTAGTTCAACCGATGAGAATGTCTATTGGACAGGCTCTACTATCTCTAGAATTTGCTAAAAGTGGTAGTACAAGATTCAATACTTTTTCTCCAACTGATTTAGCTAAAGAATTTATTGACAAAGAAGATACAGAAAATATGTTGAATACTCTTGTAAATTGGGTAGCGGTTGGTTCTGAACCTTTTAAAAATTTAAAAGCTAAAAAAAATCAACTGTTGAATGTATTACAACCACTATCAAATTCAGCTCGTCTATTCTTAAAAGATGTATTAAATAGAAATACAATGAGCAGTTTCCAGCATGATCCAAGAAGAAAAAATGTTTTAAAGTGGGTTGAACATCTTAAGAAAAATCCTCAAAAAATAGATCTTGGAAAAGATACGAATGAATTTTTATCCGTTGAGCATTGGAAACATATCAAACAGGCTACCCATTTTAACGAATTAAAGATTACTGCTCTAGCTATTCTTAATAACATCGAAAGGTTTATAGGAAATAAAGAGTCTAGTGGAATTAAAATTGAGACATTACTTACAAACCAGTTAAATGATTTAATTACACTGTTAAGCGAAGGTGCTAAAAAATTTTTAAAAAATGAAAATATACATAAAGACGCAAAAAACTTTTGTTTGGAATGCATACAGATTACAAGCAATCAAGAAAAAATCACGTTCATAAAAAGGCTTATTGAACGTGACAACTCCACGCTTGTGATCTCAGGAGACTTAGTTAAACCAGGCGAGGCATTTGAGGTCAAAATGGTAAATGATGATCAACCTCAAGAACAAGATGAATTTAAATATGGAATTTTTCCCAATTATATACCTTATAGACTAATTAATATGTATCTATTGAATTTAGATTTTGCAAATGAACTGACCGATAAGCTAAAAGATGAGGCGAACTGATGACTGAAACAAGCAATTTAAATAAAAGGCATCCGTCCTTAACTCAATGTTTTGAACCACCTGAAGATTTTGATTGTCATTTTGGGTGGGTTTGTGGTTATAGTGCAGATGAAAAATTTATGAACATGGCTTCGGAAAGATTTACTAATTGCCCAGAAAGCATAAGATCTTCCTTAGGTCAGATAAAATTAGGTCTGTTTTTACATAGCAATAATCAACAATTGCAAATGCAGAATATGCCAGGAGTGATGCATTTTCCTTTCAAAGATACTACACCAGCCTTTAACTTAATGCATGCAAAAGTTGCTTTACTTAGCTTTAAGAACGAGTCTGGCTGGGTAGTTAGATTGATTGTATCAACGGGTAATTGGACAAATCAAACTTTGGAAGAAAGTTTAGATTTATTTTGGAAAATTGATGTCAGCCAAGCGGATTTAAAAACACAAGATAGTGAAAAATTACAAGCACTTGCTGATGTTAAAGCAGCATGGGATTTTATGCGTGAATTAAAAACACACTATAATATTGAAATTATAAATCATTTAGAAAAATCTAACCTTAAGCCCTCAATTGAAGAATTCGAACAATGGCTTGAATACATATCAACAAAAGCAAAAGGAAAACCAAGATTTATTGATAATCGAAGAAAGTCTTTTTTTGAACAATTATCCCCCAAATTAATTCAATTAAATCTTGACTCTAAAAAAAATTATATCGCTTTAGGATCCGGGTTTTTTGAGGGGATTACAGATGAAAATTTTACTGAGAGTGTACCCTGCAAAATTGTGAAGCAATTATGTGATGAAGGGCTGTTGACTCAAAATCCTACAAAAGAACTATATATTAATCCAAATAATTGTCAGTTTATTGCACATAAAAAAGATGAGATATTAGAACATAATTATGAAATATTTCCTGCTTACATAAATACTGAAATATTTGGTGAAAATATTTCAAAGAGTTTACATGCAAAATTTATTTTTAGTGCTAGTGTAAAGGATCGGGGAGCGAAATATTCAAATGGCTGGGTATATATAGGTTCTGGAAACCTAACTAATAAGGGGTTTATGAACAGCGCTAAAACTAATAGGGGAAATTTAGAAGCAGGGGTTATTTTTGCAACAGGAGATATGCTTGGAGAGGTACAAAAAGGAAAAGTACACTTACCTTATATCGATTCACTTTTACCCATTCATTTACTGAAAAATACACCTGACATTACTGATCTACCCTTAAAAGAAGGCGAACCATTTGATGAAAAAAGCAATCCAGTTTACGTTGCAAGTTCCCTAACCCATTTAATATGGAATAAGGAGCAAATACCGTCTCGTTTGCTGGCTTGTGAAGCAGAGCAAGGTTATTTGGATAATTTTACTGTTTATAGACCAAATGGTTTGGAATGTATGCGCTGTGAAAATGGTTATATTTGGGAGGGAGAACAACCAACAACAGTTTGGATAAGCTGGCAAAAAGACAGAGTTGAAATGAAAGCAAATATTCCAATCATTGATGATTCCGGAAGAGTCGCTGGCACATCACTCAAAGACCTAACAATTGAAGAAGCTGAACTCCAATTATTATCTTTCCCTCACTTTTTAGCCAATGATACGTTCAAATACGCTGATAATGAAAAAGAAGCTAAAGATGATAATGATTCTTTTGATGGTGAGGAAGATAGCAGTAATTATCCTTCTAATATAGCTATATTTTCAAAACAATCAAATTATCACATCAGAAAAATCATGAGTTTAATTGAAAGTATAGCAATTCAGCAAACACGTATCTCAGCATACAATTGGGATGTTTGGTGTGCAAGACTGGAACAAACATTGAAGCAAATGAGTACTTCTGAATGTGTCGATTTTTTTATAAACAAGATGAAAATAAATCCTTTAACTGCGCTTTATCGAGATGAGTTTAAACCTGATTTTCTAAATTATAATGAAGCTAAAAACACTAAATATGAAGAAATGTTAGAACGAATTCAAAAAGCTTGGAATATCGATTTTAATATTAAAGGATGGGAAATAGGGGATTATAATGAACACTAATTTTAAAGGGTGGGATGCGGTTGCTGAGAAATTAAATCATATAGCTCATGATAGCAATATAAACAATTTAAATGAAGGGCAAAAAGCTAGTCTTAAGGCCATAGCTGAACGAATTACTAACAATGGTTTGATCATTGCTGATGAAGTTGGGATGGGAAAAACAAGAATTGCTGCTATTGTTGCAAAAACAATTATCGAAGTAGGTGGTAGGGTTGCTATAGTCGTACCACCAGGTCTTGGTTATCAATGGAAGAATGAACTCAGTCAAGTGGATATTCCTTCCCCACCTGATTTAATAAGGAGTTTTGAGCAGTACTTAACTGAATTTAAGACAGATGATAAAAATATTTATGAGCAACAGATAGTTTTAATTTCACAGTTTTTTATGACATGGAAGTTGGGTGAAAATTCACATTTATGGCGGTGGAGTATGTTGCCACAAATATATGGGAAATGGAGAAAACATAAAAATGGCGTTTATCCGAATAATTATAAAACTAATCATTTGAACGAATGGGATGTAGATGTAGAAGAAGTTAGTGAAGTTATTGTATCGTATTTAGCAAAGTTTGATATTGAGAATGTCAAAACACCAACTTTACAAAGACTAGAAGAGATTTATGCCTCTATAGAGAGTAATTGGAAGGAAACCTTAGATGCTAATAACTATAAAAAAGATGGGAAATATCGACTCTTGCTTGAAAAAACTGTTGGTTTAGGCTTCGGGGAATTTGATCTTATTATTATTGATGAAGCACATAAAAGCAGAGGAATTGAAAGCGGATTAAATAAAATTTTAGATGAATTACTCATTGAATCGAAATCTTGTAGGCGAATTGCGATTACAGCTACACCCGTCGAGCTGCATGCTGATCAGTGGAAACAAATGTTTTCACGTATTAGAGTTTCTGGTAGAGAAAAAGAGAAAGTTTTTCAAATAATAAAAAAATATAGTGAAGAAGTTCAAACAATTAAAAAAAATAGTTACCTACCTGAGTTTAAAAATAGTTTTGTTGAACTTGCCAGAAAATTCGAAGCTGAGCTGAGTCCTTATTTACTAAGGAGAGATAAGAGTCAAGATGAATCAGTACAAAAGTTTAATGTTCTTGTTAATAATCAAATTGAATACAGAGAAGAAAAAAAAATAGTGATTGATTTAATTTCAGATTCAGAATCCGATGCATCTACTGACCGTTGGAGAAGAACAATTTGTGCAATTGAGGCTCTTTCTATTGTATCCAAAGTAATGAGAAATTCTAATCAGGATAATGAATCGAAGTTGAAAAGGCTTAGACTAACATTGGCCAATGGGCATGGCATTGAAAGCTGCTTAGGCGATATAATAAGCGAAGTAAATGAAACAATTAACAACGAAAAAGAACCTAATATATTAGACCAAGAAAAAATTGAAAATGATGAAAACAAAGCTGTAAATGGATTAACCGAAGAAAAAGATCCTATAGAAAGCAAAAAAAATCGGAGAATTGATTATTGGAAATCTATCGCGGCTCAGCCTTTTTTTAAATCAAATCGAAAAGACATTTTAAATAAGGAGATTCTTTTTGACCATCCAGCCATATTAACCACAGTTGAAAAAATTGAAGAATTAGTCGAAGATAAAAATGAAAAAGTTCTTTTATTTGGTCGTTTTAATTTGCCTCTCGAACGTTTAGAAAAGCTCCTTAATACAAGACAAATGTTAAAGGCTATTTTAAAAGGAAAAGAATGGCCTCAATCAAAAATAGATTCTTCAGACTATGCTGAAGTCTTTGAATGTGCGAAAAAACAATTTTTAAATTATGGAGACAAAGCAGATAGATTAAAAAAATTAAACTTATCCCTCAAAGAACTAAGTGAGTTAAAAGAATTGACTTTTGAACAATTGAATATGCTGTTAAAAAAACAGTATGATAAAAATAGTTATCAAAGATCTAGTTTTAGAAATTTATTAAGTGATTTAGTCTTAAAAGGACAAGTTCGAGCAAAAATTAGTTTAATGAAGCCCGAAATAATTCATTTATTCGACGCTTTTAAAAATGATATCGCTAGATATCAAAATTCTCAAGGCACTTCATTGGAAAATGAAGAAGAGACAAATCCTCTTGTACCTATCAGTAGAGCTCTTATTGAAATTGGTCAGATAGATATTAATCAGAGTCTTAGCTCTGAATCAGTTAAATTGAGTAAGGCCAAAAAAATAGCTAAGAGTTTTATAAAACTAGTTGACATACTGCGTGAGAATAATGAAGGAGATATTAATCAAGATGGGCATTTAGATGAAGAAGAGGCAAATCAATTATGGAAAGTCTTATTCGTAAGAATTAAGGATGAGTATGATGGGCAAAAAGGAAAGTTTGCAAGATTATTAAATGGTGATAGTAGACCAGAGACTAGAAGAACATTACAAGCCGCTTTTAATCGAGAAGAAAGCTTTCCAAAAGTTTTAATTGCTCAATCAGTGGTTGGAAGGGAAGGCTTAAATCTTCATGAGGCATGCCGCTATGTCATCTTAATGCATCCAGAGTGGAATCCAGGTGTTGTTGAGCAACAGATTGGAAGGGTTGATAGATTAGGAAGTTTATGGCAAAAAAAATTAAATGAATATTTATCACTTAATCCATGCCCTGTAGATATTAATAAAGTCCCTCGTATTGAAATATATTCAGTCATTTTTAAAGGGACTTATGATGAGATCAATTGGGAGGTATTAACCCAGAGATGGAGCGATCTTAAGGCTCAACTTCATGGAGTAATAATACCTAAGCAGCTAAATTTATCAGATGATAATAATAAATACATAAATGAAATAAATGCAGCTGCGCCGAATTTTTCACCTAAACCAATAGCTAAAAAGTCTAACTAATATATTTCATCTAGCTAGTTACAAAATTTGTAGGCTAGCTAGATATTTTATATTTTGTCTGTTACATAAAAATATTTGCCATTAGATCGTTTAAAATTAAACATTATATGTATTTAACTTACAAGTTGAGTAGGGCAAAGTAAATAGATTACAGCTGGACTATTTCCTGCTTTTTAAGATAGTACCCTCCTAAGCGACCCTGTAAATAATTCTGTGTATTTGCCATTTTTATTTAAAGGTGATCTGTCAAACGATCACCAAATTTTATTATAAATCTAGTCATTGCTTGTTTCCAATTTAGTATCGGCATTATCCATTTTTTAGAGGCCGCTTCAATCGAATTAGTTCTATAGATGGCTTTTCTAATGTCTTCAGGGTAATTGAAAAAAATATTAAGATTTTCATAATGTGACCGCAATTTTTATTGATTTGCGGATATTTTCCATCCCATTCTTGTGCAAAAGCCTTTAACTGACATTCCGCGTGTGCTGTGAACGTTAACTATTAGGAAGTTAACTTGCTGTATTTGAGATGGTGGTAGGCCCACCAGTATCGGCTAGCAAGAGTTGGTACTAAATCAACCCTAACTGCATTACTTAAGAGGTATTGTAGGAAGCGTAGGGATAAAAGGCGAAATAAATTCGTCAGATAAGAAATAAGAAGTTGAATGAAAATGAACCACCGATGAAGTGTCGTTAACAGTAATTGAGAGTTAAAAGTACTGTTTGCGGAAATAGTATTACCAAAGTCAAATGTAACTTGCAAATCACATTTTGATCAGCTCTTCGGCATAAAGGTGGCAAGATCTTATTTCAGGCTCAAATACGGAACTCAGGAAGATGTTGCCCTGATGTTAAATGAAAGGCTATAGTGGAGAACCCATAAGGCTAAATAGTGAAGCAGAGCGCATTGGCAGATTGTCTCGTACTAGTGATGAAATATTTGTAATGAATATGGAGCGAAGGGGACAGCTAGTCTAGTTTTGATTAATTAAACAACTTTAAGTATTAATAAGGACGATCTAGTTGAACAAAACAAAACCATTTTCAGTCAGTAAGCGTACTGTATTAGAGGCATGGCAACGTGTAAAAGAAAATAGAGGCTCAGCAGGTGTAGATAAAGTTACTATACAGACCTTTGAGCAAAACTTGGAGAAGAATTTATATAAAATTTGGAACCGACTCAGCTCAGGAACCTATT
>NZ_JBHLXE010000097.1:0-78299 GCF_042432445.1 Thorsellia kenyensis
AAATCTAACTGACTTAAAACTAAATTAGTACTTAAAACTAAGTCAAAGATAAAATCAAAAGTTAGACGATAAATAATTAAAATTAAAAAACCAAAAGCCCTGTAGAAATACAGGGCTTTTGGTTTTGCTGTAAAAAATACTGTGAATGCCATCAATTTTAATTGTAAATTGTCTTTTATGAATTCTATCAGATAGATAATAATAGCTTTTAGTTAGGATTTTTTAAATATGAGCTAATCAATCAATCTAGAGTTAAACTCATGCCATTTACATTCTCACATCCAGCTGCAGTAATTCCAATCGCAAAAATGACGAACTACCGATTGCCTATTATTGCTCTTTCATTAGGAAGTTGTAGTCCCGATTTTGGATATTATACAAATGAATGGATTTATGCAGCAAGATCACATGATTTTTTATACTCTTTACTCTATATGTTACCTGCATGCTTATTATTAATTGCAATTATTAGTTTATTTAAAAAAGAAATTATTATTTTATCGCCAAAATATGTGAAAGTTATGGCAGAACAACACATACCCACTTTTTCAGTACCTAAGTTACAGACAGTTTTTTTAACGATATTAGCAATTATTATTGGTATTTATTCACACATTATATGGGACAGTTTTACTCATAATCCTGATAAATTTAAACCATGGTGGCCTTATATTGGACAGGAAGTTCATATACTATCAATTGATATAAAAATATATAAATTGTTACAGCATTTCAGTACTATTTTAGGTATGGCTGTTATCCTATTGTTTTTGTTAAAAGGCGTAATAAAACAAAAAAAATCTCAAAAACAAAATATTTTAAATATAGAGTTACAAAATAATGACAAGTGGGTAATAGCCTATTGGGTAACACTTTTTTTAGTATGTGGTCTAATTAGTATAGTTCAGTATGGTTTGACTTTTGAATATTTGCTACAGGAAATTCCGCATTTCCTTTTTCAAAATGCGGTAACTGGTGGTAGATATTTCTTTATTGGCTTACTTTCAACTTTAATAGTGATTAAGTTATTTAGAGCTAGCACTAGCACTTTCCTAAGTCAATAAATTAATAACGTAAATTCTACTAAGTGAATTTTACTTATTATACTAATCCACGATTCTTTAATTTTAGAAGATAGTTATTAATGAGTTAAAATCTGGGTAGGTACATATATAATTTTAGATTCAATTTCTATACTAGTTTAAAGCCAAATTAAATTCAATTATGCTAAGTCAATAGATTAAAATTATGTTTGTATTGTATGGACTAGACTAATTTAACAGATAAATTTTGTTTTACTCTTAAATAAGAATACTAAATTGTTTAGGATAAAAATAAATGATGTTTAAATGCATTTAAATTGCATAAACTATGTTATTATAAACGTTTAAATTTCAGCAATTTTGTAGTGAGGTAAACTGTGAATCCTAATGCCCGTCGCCGTGCCAGAGAATGTGCTGTTCAAGCATTGTATTCTTGGCAAGTATCCAAAAATCCTATGAGTGAAGTTGAGCTCCATTTTATCGCTGATCAAGATACTCAAGGGGCTGATTTGCAATATTTTAGGGAACTCCTCAATGGCGTAAGTAATAACACTCAAACTTTAGATCAATTAATGAACCCTTATTTATCAAGGGATATAGGTGCTTTAGGCGATGTTGAGATTTCTATTCTGCGTTTAGCCATATTTGAGTTAGCCTATAGAGAAGATGTACCACCTAAGGTAATTGTTAATGAAGCTATTGAACTTGCTAAATCTTTTGGCGCGGAAGATAGTCATAAATTTGTTAATGGTGTTTTAGATAAACTAATTGTCAAATTAAGGCACTCACCTTTAATCAAAGCTTAATTTAGGGTATTTGTTTAGCCTACTAATTAAATTATGATATTTTAAAGAGGATTATATGAAAAGTATAAATAAACCATTTAATCCTTATTTAAAAGAGTTCGATCTTATCTACAAATATTTCCATGCACCAGCGGCCGCACTTTTATCAAACTCATATAAAGATAAAAAAATATCTACTACTGAGTTAGGTATTGGGGATGACTGCGCTCTTTTGGATATTCCTCCTAATAATCAATTAGCAATTTCTACTGACACACTGGTTGAAGGTAGACATTTTTTTAACAAAACTGATCCAGCAGATATTGCTTATAAAGCTTTTATGGTCTCAGTAAGCGATCTTGCTGCTATGGGGGCTAATCCAAAATGGCTTAGCTTAGCGCTTACTTTACCTTGTTTAGATGAAGATTGGCTATCTAGATTTTCATCACAACTATTTCTCCTTTTGAATGCCTACGATATGACTCTTGTAGGTGGCGATACGACGAAAGGTCCACTGACTATAACTATGGTTGTTAAGGGAACTATTGAAAAGCATAGAGCATTACGACGCTCTAGTGCAAAAGTAAATGATGATATTTACGTTTCAGGTGAACTAGGCAGTAGTGCTTTAGGCTTGCAGTTTATTTCAAAATACTTAAATCAAGCTGAATTTTCAAAGAATGAACTTAGAGAGACATTTTTAAAGGCGTATAAGCCTAAGTTTCATCTTGATAGTGATATTTATTCAAAAAATCAGCTGGGTGAGAAATTAAATAAAGTTAAAATTAATAAGTCGATCGGTAACAATAGTTATCTTCTTTTTAATAAACTAAGTGATATGGGTTTTATAGGACGTTATCACTTTCCAGAGGCTAGAGTTCATTTAGGCAGAAAGCTTAACACAATTGCCCACAGTGCAATTGATATTTCTGATGGTTTAGCATCTGATTTATCTCATCTTTGTTATGCAAGTCAACTATCTGCAAACATAGAATTAGAAAAATTGCCGCTTAATGCCTCGTTCAACAGTGTCTTTAAAACGTTATACCCAATCAAAACTCAAACTGATGCGTATTTACTTGCTTTAACCGGCGGTGATGATTATGAATTGATTTTCACTGCCCCAAAAAAGAGCCGCAATAACATAGCTCTCCTAGCTGAAACATTAAAATTACCTATTACATGTATTGGTGAAATGTCAGAACAAAGTGAAAGACCAACCATAAGCTATACATTTAATAAATCCAAATTAAAATTTGATGCTTTAGGCTTCGATCATTTTGCTTAGGAATAGTGCTTATGTCTGTTAGTTCCCTCAATTATAAACTTAATATTCCTCTTAAACAGTGCTTAGTTTCACTAGATTATGTTGAACCTTTTGAATCATTCAATGATGACTCCAACCAGTTTAATTCACATTTTCTTTTGAACATATTAGAACAATTCTACCCAGGTCTCTTACAGAATAAAGTGTACCTAGCAGATTTGGATCTAACGACTCCATTCAAAAAAAGGCTTCAAACTTTCAGTGGGGCTATATCACTTATTCAAGATGAAATTGAAGTCATGAAAAAAGTACGTCAATTTCGTTATGAAATGCACTATTTAATAGCAATAGAGCAATTATTAGTTAGGACACGTCATTATGAAAACTCTGTTCCTTCCAATGACTTTGAACTGAATACCCAAACAATCCTCAGTATGCTTAGTGAACTTGCAGATCATATTATTGATACCATAGTAAACTGGGTTTATGGAACCCTTGCACTGTCTATGGGGAGACCTACGAACAAATTAGGTCAAGAGCAACCTTTTGTTGTTATCGCCATGGGTAAACTTGGTGGTGGTGAGCTTAATTTTTCCTCTGATATTGATTTGATTTTTACCTACCCTGATGCAGGAGAAACGATTTATCACGGACCTGCAGGCATAGTTGTGCCTAATAAAAGTAAGGATAATCATCAGTTTTTCACAAAAATGGCCCAAAAAGTGATTCGTATTTTAGACACTGTTACCGAAGATGGGTTTGTTTATCGTGTCGATATGCGTCTTAGGCCATTTGGTGATAGTGGCCCCCTTGTCATCAGTTTTAATGCCCTAGAAGATTATTATCAAGAGCAAGGACGCGATTGGGAACGTTACGCAATGATAAAAGCCAGAGTCATAGGCAATTTACCTGATGAAATTACTGAACGTTTAGATGAGGTATTAAGGCCATTTACTTACAGACGTTACATTGATTTTGGTGTGATAGACTCCTTGAGGGAAATGAAATCCTTAATCGAAAGAGAAGTGAGACGAAAAGAGGGTACATTAGACATCAAACTAAGTGCAGGCGGAATAAGAGAAATTGAATTTATTATTCAGGTTATTCAACTGATTCACGCGGGAAGAATTGGTAAGCTCAGAACCTCATCTATCCTAAAAGCGATATCTGAAATTTTATCTCATCAACTGCTTGATGAAAAAACTTTAAATATATTACAAAGCCATTACCTCTTTTTGAGGCGATTTGAAAATATTTTACAAAGTATGCATGATGTACAAACGCAAAAAATCCCAACCGACAGATATGATCAAGTGAGATTAGCTTATCTCATGGGAATGGATTCTTGGGACGCTTTATATCAACATTTATTAGATGCCATGGGCAGTGTACGAGAGATATTTAATCTTCTCATTACTGAAAAAAAACAAGAACATGAAAAAATTACAGAAACGTTTCTGACAGAAGCAACGATTAATGCATCCGCCTTGGATAAGCATTATTGGGCACAGCTTATCAGTGATGCTTGCCAATATATTACTCAAGGGCATACGCTCCAAGAAATTGTCGATAAATTTGGCTCCGTAGAAAATAATTTATTACTAAGCCTATTTTATCAGCATCTTCAGCTAATAGCGGATTTTCATCAAACTATACAAAATCGCTCGATTGGCCCTAAGGGACGTGAAGTATTAAATAAATTGATCCCACTTGTTATTTTACCCGTCGTCATCAATAAAGATGAAGTGGCTATTACTGCAAGACTTTTACATGTAATTAAAAATGTGATCACAAGAACAGCCTATTTACAGTTACTTTTTGAGAATAGTAAAGCGTTAAATAATTTTATTCAACTATGCCGCACTTCTTCTTTGATTGCAAAACGATTGGCAAGATACCCTCATTTATTAGGAGAGTTAATAGACTCGAAAACACTTTTTAGGCCAATTGATATAGAAGATTATCGTAAAGAGCTTGCAGTGTTTATGCTGAGAACAGAACCAGAAGATTTTGAAGAACAGCTCAATACACTCTGTCAATTTAAACAAATACAACAATTACGTATTGCTGCTGCAGATATTTCAGGCGCTTTACCCACCATGAAAGTCAGTGATCATCTTACTGAATTGGCAGAGACTATCGTTGAACACATAGCCAAAATGGCCATGAGTGATATGGCAACAAAATATGGTAAGCCATCGTATTTAGAGGATGATGAAGAAGTCACTTTATGCATCATCGCTTATGGTAAACTTGCTGGATGGGAATTAGGTTATCGTTCGGATTTAGATTTGATTTTTTTAACAGATAATATCGATGCGGGTGTGACGACTGGTAATAGAAGTATTGATAACCATCTTTTTTTTCAAAGGCTTGGGCAGCGAATTATCCACCTTTTAGGCGCTAGAACGAATAGTGGTTTGCTTTATGAAGTAGATACAAGGTTAAGGCCTAGGGGAGAATCTGGACTTTTAGTCAATACATTTGCTGCCTATAAAGCGTATTTACAACAAGAGGCATGGACCTATGAACATCAAGCACTTGTGCGTTCACGAGTAGTCTTTGCCATAAATGAGAGTAAAAAAGAATTTGATTTGATCCGCCTATCTATTTTATCTGAAATAAGAGAAAAAGAAGTATTGAAAAAAGAGATAATTGAAATGCGTGAAAAAATGCTAGCAAATATTACGCATAATCAAAAAGATAGTTTTGATCTAAAGCAAGCGCGATTTGGTATAACAGATATTGAATTTATAGCTCAATACTTTGTCCTTGCTTATGCAAATCAATATACAGAACTTACTGTATGGCCTGATAATATACGTATATTTGAAACGTTAGTACAAACTCGAATTATTGATGAAGCGGATGGATTAGCACTTTGTGATTGTTACATATCCATGCGAAACAGAATTCATCATTTATCCCTTAATGATAAACCTAGTATAGAAAATAAACAATTGGTTGAGGCAGACATTCAAATGGTTCAATCGCAATGGAATAAGTGGTTATTAAAATGAAAGGTAATTTACTCAAGTCGTTAGGTGCAATTAGTACAATGACATTTATATCCAGGGTTCTTGGATTTATAAGGGAGCATATTGTTATTAGAGTGTTTGGTGTGGGTATTGAATCGGATGCATTTGTTCAGGCATTTAAATTACCCAATCTCCTGAGACGTATTTTTGCTGAAGGTGCATTTTCTCAAGCGTTTGTTCCTATTTTGGCTGAATATAAAGTCAAAGAAGGGGAAGAGGCTACGCGCATATTCGTTGCTTATATTGCTGGTATTTTAACGTTAATACTTGCATTCATAACATTACTAGGTATTTTATTTGCTCCATACATTATTTATGTAACAGCACCTGGGTTTCTTGATGATAATGATAAATTTGCTTTAGCGTCATCGCTTTTAAAAATTACTTTTCCCTATATTTTCTTAATCTCACTCTCTTCTATGTGTGGAGCCATTTTAAATACATGGAATCAATTTAAGGTACCTGCTTTTACCCCTACATTACTAAATATTAGTATGATAGGAGGGGCACTTTTTTTATCGCCCTATGTTACCCCCGCAATCAATGCACTGGCCATCTCAGTCGTAATTGGTGGCATATTACAATTAGCTTATCAATTACCATATCTTTATAAAATTGGTATGCTTGTTCTTCCTAGAGTCAATTTAAAACATAAGGGCGTTTGGCAGGTATTAAGAAAAATGGTACCTGCGATAGTCGGCGTATCAGCAGGTCAAATATCACTTATTTTGAATGGAATATTTGCCTCATTTTTAATAACAGGATCGATGTCTTGGATGTATTATGCCGATAGATTAATGGAGTTTCCCGCAGGAATTCTTGGTGTAGCGCTAGGAACAATTTTATTGCCCTCTCTTTCAAAGCAGGCTGCAAGTAATGACACAAAACAATTTTCTTCCCTCCTTGATTGGGGATTAAGACTCTGTTTACTATTATCGCTACCAGCAGCACTTGCTTTGTGTCTCTTAGCGGAAGCACTTACTGTGACGTTATATCAATATGACAAAGTCACTGCCTTTGATTCACTAATGATAAGTAAAGCGTTAATGGCTTATTCTCTTGGTTTACTAGCCTTTATTATGATAAAAGTCCTGGCGCCGGGTTTTTACGCAAAAAAAGATATTAAAACCCCCGTGGTAATAGCAATAATAAGTGTCGTTATTACTCAAATAATGAACTTAATTTTAGTGGGGCCACTTGGGCATGTTGGACTATCACTTTCAATTGGTATTGGTGCTCTCGTTAATGCAACTTTACTATTTGTGGCCCTTCGTAAAAAAAAATATTATCAACCAAGCGCAGGCTGGCTTACATTTTTATTAAAATTAGTGATTGCAGTTTCGGCTATGGGTTTGGTAATATTGTCGATTTTACAATGGATGCCTGATTGGCAATTTGGGAATTTCGCGGAGCGCATTGCGAGATTGCTTCTAGTCGTTGTATTAGGCGCAGGATCTTATTTCTTGGTTCTAATTATGCTAGGGTTTAGGATAAAAGATTTTACCAAAAAATCAATATAATCTAGTCTTTTATAGAATTTTCTTTCTAGACAAATGAATAGAGTGTCGGATGTTTCGTTATTTAAAAAAATCTAAAAAGAAAAAGAAAAAGAAAAAGAAAAAGAAAAAACAAGAAATACATAAAAAAAAAAGAAATAAAAACAGCGCAAATAGCATAACAACTAAATATAGTAGCAATTAAAGAGAGGAACTTATATCTATCTTATCACATTAATTAATACACAATCGTAGTATCTAGAATATGTGAGAAAGAATTTAAGCATTATTAATGAGTGAGAGGGCTGGCATGATTCATGCATTTACATTACAAGAAAATAAGTTAAAAAAAATTGAGGTTGAAGAGTTTACTTCATTAGAATCGTCTATTTGGATAGATCTTGTTGAGCCAGAAAAAATTGAAAGACAGAGAATTCAAGATGAGTTTGATGTAGAATTAGCAACCCGTGTTGAACTTGAAGATATTGAATCTTCAGCACGTTTTTTTGAGGACGATGATGGGTTACATATTCATACGTTTTATTATCTAGTGAATAGTGATGACAGACCAATGACGTCGACAGTTGCCTTTACTATAAAAGATGGGCGGTTATATACTTTAAGAGAGCATGAATTACCTGCATTTAGGCTATACAGATTACGATCAAGAAATCAATCCTTGATTAATGGTAATCCATATGAATTGATGCTTGATCTATTCGAAACAAAAATAGAACAGATTGCTGATGAAATTGAATATGTCTATTCCAAATTAGAAGAACCAAGTCGCGTCATTATGGAACGTAAGCAAGGAGAGGAATTAGATAAAGCATTAGCCTATCTTTCAGAATTTGAGGACATTGGTTGGAAGGTCAGGTTATGTCTGATGGATAGCCAACGAGCACTTAACTATTTAGTGCGTCGTGCAAGATTACCCAGTGAACAACTCGAACAGGCTCGCGAAGTGCTGCGAGATATCGAATCATTATTACCATATAATGAATCACTGTTTCAAAAAGTGAACTTTTTAATGCAAGCCGCTATGGGTTTTGTAAACATTGAACAGAGCCGTATTATAAAAATATTCTCAGTTGTTTCTGTCATTTTCTTACCTCCTACATTAGTTGCATCAAGTTATGGAATGAATTTTGAATTTATGCCCGAATTAAATTTTAAATATGGTTATCCTGCAGCAATAGGGCTGATGATTTTAGCTGGTATAGCTCCTTACTGGTTTTTTAAACGAAAAAAATGGCTGTAAGAAAATAAATAAAAAAGTTAATTAAATAATTGAAAATTATTACGCTAAAATATGCACAAATACATTTTTTTAGCGTAAAATAGTCGATTGAGATAAAGACCATTCTTTTAATATGCATTTCTGAATTTGAGAAAGTGTAAGAATTTTTTATGCATAGCTAAAAGTTTTATACCAATCTACCTATGTAGAGGTGAAGAATCTGGAAGAGCAGAGACACTGCTCTATAGCCTGTGAAGCTAACCTATTTTAGGTGTAGTGATGATACAGGAACCCACTTAGACTTTAGTTTTAAAGTATAATGAATCTCTAGGAATTTCCTAGCGAATGCTTAGAGTGGGATGTCGAAAATTTATTAACAAGCATCATTCAACTTTTATTTAAGAATACACAAGGTAATCTCTTCCTATGTTTAAAAAAATTCGTGGTTTATTTTCAAATGATCTTTCTATTGATTTAGGTACTGCTAATACGCTTATTTATGTTCGTGATCAAGGGATCATTTTAAATGAACCTTCTGTTGTTGCTATTCGTCAAGACAAAGTAGGTACTGCTAAAAGTGTTGCTGCTGTTGGTACGGATGCCAAAAAAATGTTAGGTCGTACGCCGGGTAATATTGCAGCAGTTCGCCCAATGAAAGATGGTGTTATTGCTGATTTTTTTGTCACTGAAAAAATGTTACAACATTTTATTAAAGAAGTGCATACTAACAGTTTTATGCGCCCAAGCCCGCGAGTTTTGGTTTGTGTGCCTGTAGGGGCTACACAGGTCGAAAGACGTGCCATTAAAGAGTCAGCTCAGGGGGCTGGTGCACGAGAAGTCTTTTTAATTGAAGAACCTATGGCAGCAGCTATTGGTGCTGGTTTACCCGTTTCGGAAGCAAAAGGTTCAATGGTGGTTGATATCGGTGGTGGTACAACAGAAGTTGCTGTTATATCTTTAAATGGTGTGGTTTATTCTTCATCTGTCAGAATTGGTGGTGACCGTTTTGATGAAGCTATCATTAGCTATGTAAGAAGAAATTACGGTTCATTAATCGGTGAGTCAACCGCTGAAACCATAAAACATAAAATTGGTTCTGCCTTTCCTGGCGATGAAATTTTAGAAATTGAAGTCCGTGGTAGAAATCTTGCTGAAGGAGTGCCACGTGGGTTTGTTTTAAACTCAAATGAAATATTAGAAGCACTCCAAGAACCTTTAGCAGGTATTGTAAGTGCAGTGATGGCAGCTCTTGAGCAGTGCCCACCTGAACTTGCTTCTGATATTTCTGAACATGGTATGGTATTAACTGGTGGTGGAGCACTATTGAGAAATCTCGATAGATTATTGTCTGAAGAAACTGGAATTCCTGTGATTGTTGCTGAAGATCCTTTAACCTGTGTTGCAAGAGGCGGTGGTAAGGCTCTAGAACTAATTGATATGCATGGTGGAGATCTATTCAGTGACGACTAACTTTATTACTTGTTATCTTCAAGTTGTGAAGTTTTGATATGAAACCAATATTTAGTCGTCTTCCCTCTTTATCAGTGAGATTACTCCTTCTGCTTATTATTGCACCAGGGGTAATCATCGCTGACTCTCACTTTGCGCTTTTTTCTAAAATTCGGTATTATTTAGATACGGCGGTGAGTCCATTTTATTTTTTAGCCAATTCTCCTAGAACTTTAACAGACAAATCAGCTGAATATCTAATCCCAAGAAGCGATATTATTGCTGAGAATGCACGTCTCAAGGATATGTTATTAAAGCAACAATCCGATCTACTGCTCTTAGGGCAATATGAACAAGAAAATAAACGCCTGAGACAATTATTGAATTCTCCGTTAAGAAAAGAAGAAGAAAAAAGGGTCGCTCAAGTTCTTTCGGCTGAGACAGATCCTTACTCCAATCAGATAATCATTGATAAAGGAGCGAATGTCGGTGTTTTTGAAGGGCAACCAGTAATCAGCTCTAAAGGTGTAGTGGGGCAAGTCGTTGGAGTCAGTGCATATTCAAGTCGAGTGCTTTTAATATGTGACTCTTCTCATGCAATACCAATACAAGTGCTTAGAAATGATATCAGAGTGATAGCATCTGGAAATGGATGCAATGAACCGTTGGAATTAGATCAACTCCCACGCAATATAGACATACAAGTAGGTGATGTTTTGGTAACGTCTGGCTTAGGTGGACGTTTTCCTGAAGGATATCCTGTAGCTATTGTTACTTCTGTCGGTATTGATGTCTCAAATGCATATACTGTTGTTAAAGCTATTCCAACCGCAGATTTGCAAAGACTTAGATTCCTATTACTTATATGGGGTGACACGTTAACTCAAGCTGTTTCACCTACAGCAAGTGACATTCAAAAGACAATAACTGAGCGCTTTGAAGACACCATACATACGTCTCCAAATTCATAAGGGTTCAGTGTTTTACTAATTTAGGTCGCTAACTCATGTTTTTTTTAACTAGACACCATTGGATTATAGTTATTTTATCTTTTTTACTCGCTTTTGCTTTGCAAAGTATGCCTTGGCCTGATAATTTAAATATGTTCAGGCCATCTTGGGTTCAATTAATTTTAATTTATTGGGTAATTACTCTGCCACATCGTATAAATGTTGGCGTGGCTTTTCTTGTAGGGCTGGTAGCCGATGTTTTTTTAGGATCTACACTTGGCATTAGAGGACTTACCTACGGGCTTTTAAGCTTTGTATGTGTCCTTATTCATGATTTTATGCGCAATATAGCATTATGGCATCAAATATTTATTGTGCTCGTTTTATCTCTAGCGGTTGAAGTACTTATTTATTGGGTCTCTTTTTTGGCTTCAACCGTTGAATATCATCCAGAATTATTCTTAAGATCTATTATCAATGCTCTTATATGGCCGTGGTTATATATCTTGCTCAACAAACTTCGAACGAAGTTTTCAATAAATTAATCTTTTTTGTAAGGTAAAATTATGCCTTTATCAATTCCTCATGTTTATCTTGCTTCAACCTCACCAAGAAGAGCGGAACTATTGTCGCTACTTAATGTGAATTTCTCACTACTGAGTATTAATGTACCTGAAATTATACAAATCGGAGAAAGTCCAGAGGAGTATGTAGTTAGGTTAGCAATCGATAAAGCAACTTTTGGGCTTGGATTGACTAAGGGAGTTGATCCAATTATTGCTGCTGATACAATCGGTGTACTTGATAAAGAAATACTTGAAAAACCTAAAGATGAAGCTGAAGCAATTGAAATGTTAATGAAGCTAAGTAATAGAACTCATACTGTATATACTGGAGTCTGTATTCTTAACCAGACTAAACAAATTACTGAACTTATCTCTACCGAAGTTACTTTCAGACAATTAGGTATGGATGAAATAAAGTCTTACGTAGATACAGGTGATCCATTTGATAAAGCGGGGGCCTATGGAATTCAGGGCAGAGCAGGTGCGTTTGTTGAAGCTATTAATGGAAATTACCATAATGTAGTTGGATTACCCTTAGCCCATGTTTCTAAGCTTCTAAAGTGTTTTTATGATAATTGATTCCATAATCATTCAAAAGACTATTATTTTTTAAGTGGAGGCAATTTGGAATACGCTTTTCAACAAATAAATCAAGCTGGTGATATTGAAGTAGTAAATATTTTTGAAAATGAGGCCTTCAAACATTGGTTAAATACCGAACTTGCTAGTAATGTAAATAGCACTAAACAGTGGATTTCAACAATTAAAGAACTATTGCAGGACAGAATAGTCGAACAAAAATGGATTGGCAAGGAATTTACTTTATTCCTTTCTAATTGTGAGATAAAAGTGATGGCTAATTTCTTGTTTAGTGATCTTTCTGAGCTAGAAATGATGACTCTAAAAGATGAAAATTTATCTATTGAAGAAAACGAATTTCAGGGAGTAACAGATATTCTTGATTTTTATGGTCTTTTGTTACATTATTATGAGTTCATGTGCTCTACCTATGGGATTAGGAATGAGTGTAATTTGAGTCATCGTTAACAACTTTACTCATTAGGCATTTAACTTAACCGGATATTATGCTAAAAAAAATCAAAGCCCAATTTCTCGTCAATGAAAGTCAAGATATTATTATCTCTGACATAAATACTGCGTCAGATCTGCCCATTAATGTCTATATCCATGGATATGGAAGCTTTTATCTTAAAACTTCTGAACAAGATTTTAAGAATAGAATAAATCAGATCTCAGGTTATGAGCATATTTTAGTAAGATGGCCATCTGAGCATTATAATAAAGCGATTATTGAAGGGTTAACAAAAGGCCTAGCCTTAAATCAATTACGAAATCTGAAGTCGACTACTTCAAAACTTTCTCAAATCTCAGGCCCTCTTCTTGTTATAGGGATAGAAGCGCTTACACAAATAAAGAAAGTGCAGAATAAAACCCATCATTTAGATACAGTCTTTGCAGAGCGACTAAATCAGTTTATGTTAATGCATAAAAAAGCAAACCGCCCTATTAATTTTGTTGCGCACTCATTCGGTACCCGTTTATTACTTAACGCGTTAATGAATAAAAACAACAGATCACTTTTTAATGCGCTCAATTTACACAACATTGTGCTCATGGGAGGAGCCATTGATAGAGATGCTGTCTCATGGCAGGATGTACTCGGTCAAATACGGGGTAATATATATAATTGTTATTCAAAAAAAGATTGGGCGCTGGCTGTTAAGCCAGATTTTGATAAAAATATTGGTCGCTATCCTGTCGTTTTAAAAGATGAATATGCTGGTAGAATTATTAATCAAGAAATGAAAGATATTGATCATAAATCCTATTGGCGCAAACTAGATGATGTTTTAGCCAGATTGGATTTAACTAACGAAAGATAGGTGCTAAGAGGATTAATAACCCGAAAATGAATCCCAATAAAAATAACGTGTTTTACCCCATCAAGGAAGGAGTTTCCAATCTAGGATATTGCTAATATTCTTTAAAACCAAGAGAATAATTAATTTTAAATATACCTATTAATTTGTTTTAAAGTTAGCCATCTTAACATTTTTAATGTTTAAATTTAAATGACTCAACATAAAAATCCCTAGCACCAACAATAATAAAATGAGAGCGATTACATCTGCGCTCTCTGTTTGGTAGTTACCTAATTTAAGAAATAATAAATAAGGCAGGGTGTAAAACACATCCCCTGAATTTTGAGAACCTAATATTGATATAACACCGATGTCGCCTAAGGAAAGTGTCATTGCAAATGCAAAAGCCTTTTTAAAGACACTCAAATTCCCTCTGATATCTAAAAGCCATAACCGATTGAATGCGTTTATGTTGTAAAGTCTTGCTAATTTATTATAGGCATGGGCATTATTCACCATCGATGGGTATATTTGATTTAATACAAAAGGCAGAGCCATCAAAGCATTAATTATGGGTATAAGAATATATGGGCTTGCCAGTAGACTCTCAGTCAATGAAAAATGAAATAGTGAAATATATAATCCTGATGCAAGAACAATTCCAGGGATCATTAGGGTGACAGAACTTGTTGAGATCATAAATTGTGCTAAACGATTTTTTTGTTTTATAACAAATTGTCTTGCTGTCCATGAGATTGCTATACCAAGGCTTAGAGCCAGAAATGCTGAACTTAATCCTATTATTAAGGAATTTAAAAACGCATTTTGTAATGGCCTTGAAAAAATGGTTGCCCAAAAATCAGAATTAAACCCCACCCAAAATATAGCGATAATCGGGGGTAATACAAGACAAATCAAAATAGCTATGAGCAGTATATCTGATAATTTTATCCATATATTTCTTGATTTTATTTTCCAATGTATTGAGTCTGTAGCTGCCGCGTAATGAGTAGATAAATTTTGTGATAATAAAAGAAGAATTAAACACAAAAGTATTTGAATCAAAGCAAGCAGCCCCGCTTTTTGGAAGTCATACTCATAGGTCATAGCTTGATAAATAGCTAATTCAATGGTGGTTGCCTTAGGTCCTCCGCCTAACAACAGTACTATGCTAAAACTGCTAAAACAAAGCGTAAATATAATAACGGATAAATAGGCTATTTGTTTTTTTATTACAGGCCACTCAATTAATGTAAATTGCAACCAGGAAGAAAAATTAAGCTGTGCTGCTAATTTTAATTGGTGGGTAGATATGGAATTTAAAGCTTTTAAAAAAAGTAAAGTCGCATAGGGTAAGTTAAAAAATACATGAGCCAATAAGATACCGTGTAATCCATAAATAGAGAAATGGATTTTGTCTTGAGTTATTGCACTGATAAAGGAAGTAACTATTCCTGAGTTCCCATATAAAAAAATTAAACCAAGTACCACCACAATACTCGGCATAATCAAAGTGGTGGAACAAAGTGAAATAATCAAAGATTTGTATTTAAAATCGCGACGATAGAGTGCTTTTGCTATAAAATAAGCAGGTATAATAGAGAGTAGAGAAGACAAAGTAGCTTGATAAAAAGAGAAGGTAATGACCTTTTTTAAATACGGAGAAAGTCCCTCTGATAATGTATTGATAAATGCAAGTGGGGGGATGTTAGATAAAAATCCCCCTAATATAAAAGATAATATACTCGAGATAAACAAGAGTGACAGAACACCTGGGAACTGCCATTCTAACTTTATAAACTTAAGGCATTTTGCCACGTTTCAATCCACATTTTTTTCTTATCAGCAACTTCCACAGCTCCGAATTCAAAAGCATCTTTCGGAAAATATAAATTATCAAATATGGCTGATGTTTTCGTATTAATCACGGGATACATCCAATTTGTTGTGGGAATTTGTGATTGAAAAGCTTCTGAAACCATAAATTGCATGAAACTATCTGCAAGTTCGTTATTTTTAGTATGGGCTATTTTACCAGCCACTTCAATCTGCAGATAATGCCCCTCTTCAAGGTTCAAAGCAGCAAAGTTGTTTTTGTTTTCTATGACTTCATGATAGGCAGGTGAAGTTGTATAACTCAATACAAAATCTGCTTCCCCTTTTAAAAAGAGGGAGTAGGCTTCACTCCAACCTTTTGTTACAGTGACTGTTTTGTGCTCAAGATTTTTATAAGCATCAGAGACATTGTCACCAAAAACACTCTGCATCCATAAAATAAAACCGAGTCCTGGAGTACTGGTACGCGGATCTTGATAAATAATTGTCCAAGGTTTATCACTATAGACCAGTTCTTTTAATGAGGTAGGTACCTCTTTTGTTTTTTCTTTATCATAAACAAAACTAAAAAAACCATAATCAAAGGGTACAAAAAGAGTCGAAGACCAACCAAATGGCATGTCAATATTTGTTAAATCAACATCACTAGGCGCAAAAAGTCCTGTATCAACTGCTTCTTGGAGTAAATTATTATCCAATCCAAGCACGATATCCGCCTTAGTGTTTTTCCCTTCATTCCTGATTTTATTCAAGAGTGTTACCCCATCAGCAGCACCTATAAAATTAACCGTACAGTTACATTCTTTTTCAAATGCCTCTTTAATCTGTGGGCCAGGACCATATTCACTGACAAATGAGTCATAGGTATATATAGTCAATATATTATTTTGATTGTTTAGCTCTGCGCTTAAGGCAACAAATGATGAAAACAGAAGGCCTACTGAAACTAACGTAACAGTTTTTTTTGTTAATTGAAACGAACGGATAGAAAAATGACTCATTAAAACTCCTTTGATAAGACTATTCATAGGTGAATGGTTCACTTAAAAACACAAAGGATTGAGTAGAGATATAAAAGCATCTGACTCAAATCCCTTCGCCAGTACTAACTGGATCAGGTTCGACGGGTTTTATCTCAGCCTATTAAGCACCCCGTTGAGCCGTTCTTATTTTACGCAGTTTTAAATAAAAATCAATGACGACTGATTTTTTATTCTACTGTAACACTTTTAGCTAAATTACGTGGCTTATCAATATCTGTCCCTCTAACAATTGCGACGTGATAAGCTAAAAGTTGTAATGGCAAGGTATGTAGTATTGGTGATAAATTGCCATATACTCCTGGCAATTTAATGACATGCATACCTGACGATGGTTCAATTTTTGAAGCATCATCAGAGAAAACAAATAATTCGCCACCACGAGCCTTCACTTCAGCCATGTTCGATTTTAATTTCTCTAATAATTGATCGGTAGGAGCAACGACAATTACAGGTATTTCCTCAGTAACAAGAGCGAGAGGTCCATGTTTCAATTCACCTGCTGGGTAAGCTTCCGCGTGAATATAACTGATTTCTTTCAGCTTAAGAGCGCCTTCTAATGCAATTGGATAATGCATCCCACGACCTAAAAATAAAGCATGTTCTTTTGTGGCAAACTTATCTGCCCACTTCGTGATTTTAGGCTCCAATTCTAAAATTTCTTGCATAGCAACTGGTAGGTGCTTAAGCAGTTTTAATTCTTCTATTTCTTGAAGTTCCGAAAGATTCCCTTTCAATTTAGCTAAGACTAAAGTCAGTAAGTACAATGCCGTTAATTGAGTAGTAAATGCTTTAGTAGAGGCAACGCCAATTTCAATTCCAGCTCTCGTGATATAGGCTAACTCACACTCTCTTACCATTGCACTGGTCGGAACATTACATATGGCTAAGGTTTTGGTCATACCTAAATTTTTTGCATGCTTTAGTGCAGCCAAGGTATCTGCTGTTTCACCAGATTGTGACATAGTAATAACCAATGTATTAGAAGAGGGAACACTTTGACGATAGCGGTATTCACTCGCTATTTCCACCTCAACTTTTATTTTAGCGATTGCTTCTATCCAATATTTCGCAGTAAGGCCTGAATAGTAGCTTGTACCACATGCCAATATAAGGATGCCATCTATCTCACTGAATCTTTTTCTAGCGAGTAAACCAAATAATTCAGGATCGATAGAGTCAATATCATGTAGTGTATCAGCCACTGCTCTTGGTTGTTCAAAGATCTCTTTTTGCATAAAATGACGATAAGGACCAAGATCAGTATTGAAAGATTGGCTATGAACAGTGTGGATGGTCCGAGTTACACAGGCGCCTGATTTGTCATAAATCCAATAGTTATTGGCTTGTAAATCAACTACATCACCTTCTTCTAAATAGATGATTTGATCTGTTACCCCAGTTAAAGCAAGTGCATCAGAGGCAAGGAAATTACCATGAATTGTTGGGTTTTGGGGCTTGCAACCAAGTACTAAAGGAGAACCATGACGAGCACCTACCAGTCTATGGGGTTCAGAACGACACATAACCGCAAGTGCATATGCACCTTTTAAGTGTGATATTGCCTCGGTTACGGCCTCTTTAAGACAATCTACATAGAGATAATTAATTAGATGTACGATGACTTCTGTATCGGTTTGACTCTCAAAGACAAATCCTTTTGACTCAAGCATAATTTTAAGTTCATCATAATTTTCAATGATCCCATTATGAACAAGGGCAATATTTGCCGAAAGTTGATCTGAATGCTTTGAAAAGTGTGGGTGTGCATTTTCAGTAGTTGGTTGCCCATGTGTTGCCCAGCGTGTATGTGCGATCCCAATTGTGCCATTAAGTGATTCTTGAGCGATTTGAGAAATAAGTTCACTGACTCTTGAAGTGGTCCTTGAGCGGTGCAATTCCCCTTGATTAATTAAAGCAATTCCACAAGAGTCATATCCTCTATACTCTAAGCGGCTAAGTCCGGTTGTTAAAATTTCAGTGATATCAGATTGTGCTACAGCACCTACAATTCCGCACATAAATAAACCTCATCGTTAATAAGTAAAAAGTCGGCATTGACTTACATATATTATTAAAAGAAACATGTGAAATTAATAATCTTAATCATCTTTAGTATGAAATTTAATTTCAATAAAATAATGTAGTGTAAGATAATTTTACTTTTATTTATTTTATGAAATTTTGTTTCATTTAATTAAGTGTGGCAAATTATTCACATTGTCAAATAAAAAATGCACTACGAGCCATAAATAGATTCAGTGCTATTATTGAATCTATTCATAAAATGTAATGGCTACTCACTCCAAGAAGGAGCTGTCTAATGCATCACTTAAGCATGCCTTTGCTGTTTTAGCATAAATATCAATAAAGTTGTCTGCCACAGGGATGATTCCTTTATGCATATCACTCAATTCTTTAGGAGAGAAGTGTTTTACTAATTCTTCGTAAGAACAAGCGCAATAAGGTACAGCAACCTCTAAGGGTAAATCCTTACTACTTTTTTCACAGGTAGTTTGAAAAACGGTTTGTAATTCACAATATAACAGCGAGTTGCTTTGAAGACTAGAATAAAGAGGGGAAACATCACTCTCAGACTCATACTTTATGAGACTCTCAATTGAGTGATTTTCAAGCATTTTATCTAAACTACATTGACATTCAGCAGTCTTAATACTAGAAGGATTTTCTCCTTTGCACTGTTGCAAGTAAGTCGCTTTGAATTCTTCGTCATTTTGCCCACATGCAGTTAGAAGAATTACAGATAAGAAAAAAATCATCAATATTTTTACTTGGCGAGCTTGAAGAAAAAGAGTACGCATTAGGAACTGTCCTTGAACAAAATAGCTAAAATAAATTTAAACTGTAGGTGGTAAAGCAAAAGGAAAAATAAAGCAAGGAAACGATAAAAAAACAATCTAATCTACTGTCTAATACAGCAGACTAACTCGGTTTCTTTTAATGAGAAAGCTTTAAAATACATAATATCAAATTTCGAATAATTAAAAAAGTTTTGTGCATAATCCTTCCAGGGCAAACGGGTAAGTTTTACACAATTTAAAAGGTTATATGAAATAATGCTATAATATTCCTATATCGAATAATTAAGGAACCATTATGCAAGATTTGTCTGAACAGTATACAACTTCAATAAGCCTAGCCTTTAGCGAATTAAATGATCCACGTGGCTATGGTGTTAAACATCCCCTTATTAATATCATTAGCATGACCCTATGCGCTATTATTTCAGGATGTGATAATGTTGAAGCGATTTCTATGCATGCTCAAGCTAGAAAAGACTTTTTTGCGCGTTTTTTAGATTTAACCGCAGGTATCCCTAGTGCTGATACATTCCATGACGTTTTAAACAGAATTAAACCTGCTGAATTTACAGAATGTTTTAATCAATGGGTTAAAGGATTAAAAACAAATTGTAACGATATTATTGCCATTGATGGAAAAACACTCAGAGGGACTGCGGATAAAAAGAATAATGCAAACCCAATTCACCTCGTGAATGCTTGGTCGGTCGAAAATCAGCTTTGTTTTGGTCAGGTAAGGGTTTCAGATAAATCTAATGAAATCACAGCCATCCCAACTCTGATAAAAATGTTAGACATTAAAGGAGCAACAGTCACTGTCGATGCAATGGGATGTCAGCATGCAATTGCCGGTTTGATAGTTTCGTCAGAAGCAAATTATGTAATGGCACTTAAAGGCAATCAAGGCAGTCTAAATGAGGATGTCAGGCTATTTTTGAAAACTGAATTAGAGCAAAATTTCACAAATACAAAACATAGTTTCTTTCATGAAGTAGATGGTAATCATGGCAGAATAGAGGAAAGGCATGTCTGGATGACAACAGAGGTAGAATGGTTAAGGGAGCGCCACGAAAATTGGAAATCTATCAATAGCATTATCGTCGTCAAATCCATTCGAGAAATTAAAAATCAGGCTGACACACAAACAGAAGAACTTCGTTTTTATATCTCAAGCGAAATCAATCAAGATGCTAAATGGATAGCTCAAGTCATTAGAGGGCACTGGCAGGTAGAAAATAATCTACATTGGCAGCTTGATGTTAGCTTTAGAGAGGATGAGCTTAGTTTGCGTAGTGGTTATGCTGCTGAAAACATTTCTTTCATGAATAAACTCACTATCAGCTTATTAAAAAAGGAGCAAACACTAAAGGCGAGCATTAAAAATAAAAGGATGGTTGCCTGCATACAAGATGAGTATTTATTAAAGGTACTAAATGCGAACAACTTCATTGATTAAAACTCACCCGTTTGCCCTGATAATCCTTCCCTTAACGTTTAGCACCTTTTTTAATAGATTTACGCAGTAAATTAATGGGATATTTAAAAGTTGAGTTTTCAATAAAGGGTACTTAAAAGTAAAAAAATCATTTTTGGCTAAAAATCAATCAAAAGGACTCTGATCATCAATTAATTTTTGCTATTTTTTTAAATCAATATAAAGTGACCTCTTGCGCGTAATACGTGGTAAAGGGCGACTTAATAATTGTATATTAAGTATTACTTTTTTTGCACTTTAGCTATGGGAGTTACCCAAATTGAACCAACAACTTACCAAAGGAAAGCAATTCTCTCCAATATTAGAAATTAAAGATTTAAACAAAGCATTCGACAATTACTATGCGATTGATAATATAAATTTGACCATTTACCAAGGTGAAATTTTTGCTCTGTTAGGCGCATCAGGTTGCGGAAAATCAACGCTGTTGCGTGTACTGGCAGGTTTTGAAAAGCCTACGTCAGGTCATATTTTTTTAGACGGTCAAGACATCAATGATATTCCTCCACATAAAAGACCCATCAATATGATGTTTCAGTCTTATGCATTGTTTCCGCACATGACCGTTGAGCAGAACATTGCGTTTGGCCTTATTCAAGATAAATTACCTAAAGCGGAAGTGAATACAAGAGTTGATGAAATGCTCAGCCTTGTTCATATGCAAAACTATGCTAAACGTAAGCCTCATCAACTTTCAGGTGGACAAAGACAACGTGTTGCCTTAGCAAGAAGTCTGGCTAAACGTCCTAAAATCTTATTGCTTGATGAACCTATGGGCGCTCTTGATAAAAAGTTAAGAGAGCAAATGCAATTAGAGGTTGTTTCCATTTTGGAAAGGGTAGGGGTGACTTGTTTAATGGTAACCCATGATCAGGAAGAAGCTATGACCATGGCAGGCCGTATTGCGATTATGAATGAAGGTCGATTTGTGCAAATAGGTGAGCCGCAAGAAATTTATGAGTATCCCAATAGCCGCTATAGTGCTGAATTTATAGGTTCTGTTAATATTTACTCAGGCATTTTAGTTGAAGAACTCGATGAGTTTTATATTTTAGAAAGTGAGCAAATTCCCTTTAAACTCAAATTATCCATTCAAGAAGTCGTGGTTGAAGGTGTACCCACTGAAATCGCTTTGCGACCTGAAAAAGTAAAAATTGTGGATCAATTGCCAGAAGATAAGGTTAACTGTGCTGAAGGAGAGGTAATAGAAATAGCCTATTTAGGCGACTTATCTATTTACCATGTAAAATTATCCACCGGTTATGTGCTTACGACTCAGCTACAAAATGCTGAACGAACAGGCAAAAATGCACCTACATGGGGTGATAAGGTAATTTTAGCTTGGGACTGTGAAAACCAAGTTGCTCTTTTAGCTTAAGGGGGGACAAGATGAATCAACCGTTTTCAGAAGGGATACTTTCCCTCTCATCGCTTAAATTTCGATTTCGTCAATTTTTTACGATATTTACATATAAAAATTTAATCATCGGTATCCCCTTTGCGTGGCTTATCATTTTTTTTGCGTTACCATTTGTCATAGTGCTCAAAATAAGTTTTGCTGAATTGGCTAGAGCAATGCCTCCTTATACGGATTTATTTGACCTAGAAGAGGGGGTGCTTTCTATTTACATCCATTTTTCTAACTATATTAGATTATTACAAGATGGCTTGTATGGTGAAGTTGAGGGGGGGCTTTTCGCATTATTAAAAGAGGTCTTTACTGAAAATTTATACTTAAAATCATACCTACATTCTTTGGCTATGGCACTTTATACAACGGTTTTATGTATATTGATAGGTTATCCTCTGGCTTGGGCTGTCGCGAATAGTCATGCCTCTGTGAGGAATATTTTACTTTTGCTTATCATTCTTCCCTCATGGACTTCATTTTTAGTTAGGATATATGCTGTGATGGGGATCATAAGTGATAATGGTTTTTTAAATAATGCACTCATTTATATAGGCGTTATAGATGAACCGCTTAAGATTTTAAGAACAAATGCAGCAGTGTTGATTGGCATGGTTTACGCATATCTACCATTTATGATTTTACCTATATATAACGCCATGATTAAACTGGATTATACGTGTATTGAAGCTGCTCAAGACCTTGGAGCTAAACCATTTACCATTTTTAGACGAGTAATGTTTCCTTTGACAAGAGGTGGCATTATCGCAGGTTCAATGTTGGTCTTTATTCCTACTGTTGGAGAATATGTCATACCTGAACTTTTAGGGGCTTCAAATAACTTATTGATTGGTGGGGTACTTTCTTTAGAGTTCTTTAATAATAGGGATTGGCCTATGGCCGCAACACTTGCTGTGGTGATGCTACTCATCTTGATAGTACCTATCATCGCATTTCATCGTTTTCAAAGACGCAATTTATCTTAAGGAGGAAGAGTCAATGTCGCAACTTCCTGTGGTAAAATCTAAGTGGCGTTACCTTATCCTAATATTAGGCTTTAGTTTTCTATACGCACCGATGATTTTTTTAGTTATTTACTCGTTTAATAGTTCCAAACTTGTGACAGTTTGGGCTGGATGGTCTACTAAATGGTATGGGGAATTATTCAAAGATGCCGAGTTACATCAAGCCATTTTAAGAAGTTTGACTATTGCATCAACATCAGCCATTGCAGCGGTCATTTTAGGGTTACTTGCAGCGATTGTACTGGTTAGACTAGGTAAATTTAGAGGAGAGAATGCTTTTGCATTCATGATAACCGCGCCATTAGTCATGCCTGATGTCATTACCGGGCTTTCTTTATTGCTTTTGTTTGTTTCCTTAGGAGAACTTTTCGGTTTTCCCGCTTCAAGGGGAATGATGACTATATGGTTAGCCCATGTGACTTTTTGTACAGCCTATGTGGCTGTGGTAATAAGTGCTAGGCTTAGAGAAATGGACAAAACTTATGAAGAGGCCGCTGCGGATTTAGGCGCAGGTCCTTTGACTGTTTTTTTTAAAATTACCTTACCTATGATTTATCCAGCCTTATTAGCTGGTTTTATGCTAGCATTCACCTTATCTCTAGATGATGTTGTTATTTCCAGTTTTGTCTCTGGCCCGGGTTCAACAACACTACCTATGTGGATTTTTTCGAGTGTTAAGCTAGGCGTGTCACCTAAAATTAATGCGTTAGCTACGATAATTCTGCTGGTTATCGGTTTTGCAGGTTTCTTCGCGTGGTGGGTATTATCTCGTAATGAAAAAAGACGTTTTAAAGAATTAAAACACTTAAAATTGGCAAATTAAAATAATGACATTAAATGTATTGCCCTAGCAATAGGGCTAATTAGGAATTGTTGTGACTGAAGAAACCTTTTTAGACTGCCCTGAGTATACCCAGGGTTTATGCAGATCGTGTAATTTACTCCCCATTGCTTATGAGAATCAACTCTTATCAAAACAGTTTGATTTAGTTAATAAACTCTCTTCGCATATTGATACAAATACAGAGATATTACCCCCTCATTCATCTAATATTAAGGGGTTTAGATACAAAGCTAAAATGGTAGTTAGTGGCGAGGTGCAACGTGTTATCTTCGGTCTGCAAAACGAGCAGGGAGAGGGGATTGATTTAACGAATTGTGCGTTGTACACAAAAGAAATAATTTCCTCATTTGCTGCACTAAAAGCTTTTGTTTTAAAGGTGGGACTTGTACCATATAATATCCCAAAGAAAAAAGGTCGTTTAAAATACATTTTGATAACACAAACCTATTCAACCAATGAATTGATGATAAGATTTGTTTTGAATGACGAGATAAAAGTTGAACGGATGAAAGAACATCTTGCTGAGTTATTTGACGCACTTCCTAATTTAAAAGTGGTGAGTGCTAATATTCAACCTATACATCAAGCTATTTTAGAGGGTGAAAAAGAAATTGTGCTTACTGAAGAAAAAGCACTTAGAGAAGTCCTTAATGAGGTCCCTCTCTATATCAATCCTAAAAGTTTTTTTCAAACACATCCTGAATTAGCGCAAAAATTATATTTACAAGCAAGTCAGATGGCAGTCGCAATAAAACCACAAAGAGTTTGGGATTTATTTTGTGGCGTGGGTGGATTTGGCCTGACTATTTTGAACGAACTAAAAAAAGAAAATATAAAAAGCCATCTTAACGGAATTGAAATTGAGCCAAATGCGATTACAAGTGCTATGCGAACAGCAAAAGAACTACAATTAAATGATATTTCATTTAGTGCATTAGATTCTACGCTTTTCGCTGAGAACATAAGCAAAGCAGAACTTCCTGATTTATTGGTTGTTAATCCTCCAAGAAGAGGGGTGGGTAAATCTTTAATTCAAATGATAAATTTATCAAAAATACCTCATGTAATTTATTCTAGCTGTAATATTGATTCACTTAAAGAGGATTTATCTCTATTGCCAAATTATACAATTCAGATAATCCAATTATTTGATTTTTTCCCTCATACCAAACATTTTGAAGTCATTGTCAGACTTAAGCATAGAGATTAAATAATTTAAAAATTGTCTTTTAGTTGAATGTGATTTTTCTATTAAGTTAAGGGGAAAAGGGATTTATAGTCATACCATTCTTTAGTCCAAATGATGGAAATATCAAAATAAAACAAGTGCTTATCTATATAAATTTGCCAGACGTTATAAGTGTTTTTTTAATGTAATATTTAGTTGTATTAGAAACCATTGAAAAAAAGTGCATCAAAAAAATATCAGAACTAAATTATTAGAAATAAAAAAACTAAAAAAATGTGTTTTTTCAAATTTTATCAGCGATAACTGATTTCCCTCTCAAAAAATTGCGATTAATGAAATAAAAAACCAAAACTAAAAATAGTTCATCACTAAAAGTGTGATGAAATTGTTATTTTTTGGTTAAAAATTCACTATAAATGTGATCTTCTTTGCACTTCGTATAAATAAAAAACACTTACTCAAAGGGCTTACGTATATTTACTATGAAACATTTTTAGATGTTTTATTTAATATTAACACCTAACACGAGAATATTGGGTTAGTAAGCGAGGGTATATGCAAGCTACAAAGGCCGTAAATCAAACAGATCGAACTGAACTCATCATTAATCACCCTAAATTTAAGGAACTTGTCACAAAGAGAAATAAACTCTCCATCATTTTAACTATTCTTATGCTGATATTCTATTTTGGTTTTATTGGCTTAATAGCATTTAATAAAGAATTTCTAGCAACGCAAATAGGTGATTCAATAGTCACATTGGGTTTACCAGTTGGTTTTGGCCTAATCATTATTTCAGTCTTATTGACTTGGTATTTTGTTGTAAACGCTAATGGACCTTTTGACAAAATGCGTGATGAGTTATTAGCTGCCATCGAAAATGTAGAAGGGGATAAAAAATGATCCATTTTAAAATATTACTCTCTCTAGTTATCTTAGGTGGCTCTGCTTTTGTTCTCGCTGATGGTATCGATTTAGGAGGTGCTGAAAAAAGACCTCTAAATTATGCTGCTATTATCATGTTCGCACTTTTTGTGTTATTCACTTTAGGGATAACGAAATGGGCGGCTGCTAGAACTAAAACAGCCTCAGATTTTTATACTGCCGGTGGTGGAATTACAGGTTTTCAAAATGGTTTAGCTATTGCAGGCGATTTTATGTCAGCAGCTTCCTTCTTGGGTATATCTTCCATGGTAATGTTAAGTGGATTTGATGGGCTCATTTATTCAGTTGGCTTCTTGGTAGGTTGGCCTATCATAATGTTTTTAATGGCTGATAGGTTAAGAAATCTGGGGAAATTTACCTTCGCTGATGTTGCAGGTTATCGTTTTGCAACTACCCCTATCCGAGCATTTGCCGCACTCAGCACCTTTTTTGTGGTTATCTTCTATTTGATTGCTCAAATGGTTGGTGCTGGTGGACTTATCAAACTACTCTTTGGACTACCCTACAATTATGCTGTTATATTGGTTGGGGTATTGATGATTGTATATGTATTGTTTGGGGGGATGACTGCAACAACATGGGTGCAAATTATTAAAGCATGTCTATTATTAAGTGGCGCAACGTTCATGTCAATTATGGTACTTTTGCATTTTGATTTTAATATACTTGCGTTATTTACTGAGGCAGTAAATACTAAAACAGCGATGTTTATTCAAGATCCTAGTGTGGCACAAGCGGCGGCAGAAGCTGGTAAAACCATAGAAGAAGTCGCAACACAAAAAGGTGAGGCTATCATGGCTCCAGGTGGATTCATCAAAGACCCTATTTCTGGGATCTCTTTTGGTATGGCTTTGATGTTTGGTACAGCCGGCCTTCCTCATATTTTGATGCGCTTTTTTACCGTACCAAATGCTAAAGAGGCAAGGAAATCTGTATTTTGGGCAACTACTTGGATAGGATATTTCTATATTCTTACGTTCATCATTGGATTTGGTGCTATTTACTTTGTAGCCACGAATCCTGAGTATCTGGATCCTAATAATTTAGGCCAGTTATTAGGAAATAATAACATGGCTGCAGTACATTTATCTCACGCCGTAGGAGGCAACTATTTCCTTGGCTTTATGTCTGCGGTGACTTTTGCTACTATATTAGCAGTAGTTGCAGGTCTTGCATTATCAGGGGCATCAGCTGTTTCACATGACCTATACTCACAGGTATTCAAAAAGGGCAAAGCAAGTAGTGAATCAGAAATGAAAGTCTCCAAATATACCACATTGGTACTCGGTGTTTTGGCTGTCTATCTTGGTATTGTCTTTGAACAGGTCAATGTAGCCTTCATGGTTTCATTAGCATTTGCTATTGCAGCATCAGCTAATTTCCCTGTGCTGATTCTTTCTCTACTTTGGTCAAAAACCACAACTCGAGGGGCTTTACTTGGTGGACTAGTTGGTCTGATTGTTTCAGTAGGATTAACGTTAGTTTCTCCAGCTGTTTGGGAATCAATTTTTGGCAATCCAGCTAATTCTGCACTTTTTAAATATAGTTCTCCTACGTTATTTTCGATGCCTTTAGCCTTTTTCACTATAATCATAGTATCTTTACTTGATAATTCTCCTAGAGCGAAAATTGATAGGGCCGGATATCATGCACAGATGGTTCGTGCTGAAACGGGTATTGGTGCTTCTGCTGCCTCTAATCATTAAATTAGATACACGCTTTATCAAATGGCTATTTTCAATAGCCATTTGATATTTAGCTAAGTTTTAATTATGCTTCAATATTTTCATTGAGTATGTTTTTGGTGATGTCATGAGTTTGTAATTAATCTAAAAAAATCTTTCTATAATCACTTAAGCTCCTCTATAACTCCTCCCTTTTAAGATCTTGCTTATTTTAGTTTGTGAAAATATAATGGAAAGATATAGAACCAAAAATATAAATTAGGCCATGATTTTTCTGCCCATTAATTTAGTATTTTTAGTATGCATTTATGTTCATCTCTGATTAAATCAATAAAATAAAATAAAATAAAATAAACAAGTATAAAATTAAAAGCATTCACTATGTCTATTGTGACGGTTTTTTATTTCAAAAGGACACAATATGATTCCCAGCTTAGAACATTTTTTAAAGAAACATCTTTTTTTTACAACAATAATTATCACTGTTATTTTGCTTTTTTTTACATTTTCTATAGTAAAGAACAGCGATTCTATAACACAATCTATTATTTATTTAGGTTATCCTCTGCTTATTTTGGTATTTTTATTTTTAATTTTTAATGATGTCATGGGATATGTCGCGTACAGTATTTTTTCACTGAGATTTTTTGACCGAGTAGAAGAAGAAGAGGCCAAAAAACGATTTAATGAAATTACACAATGGAAACTAAGCCCAATAAGACCCTCATTAATTATTACGATTATCGTTTTTTGTGTAACGGTGTTTCTTAGTTATTTTTTAGATATGGATTTTACACTTACTATTTTCCTTTGTACCTTGATAGTATTTCCTGTGCTCTTTTATATTAATTTGAAATCTTACTTCACCAGTTATACAGATTACATTAAGTATAAAATTGAATTTAATCAGGATAAATCACTAGAGTTGAATATTAATCGTCTTTTGGCTAAAGAAATAATAGTGAGTGTGATCATTAATTTTGTTATTGTTTTGCCTCTAGCTAATAAAAAAGCTTTCTTTTTTAATTCTGGCACGGCAACTCCAGAATTCATAGTAGCTATGCTCATTCTTGTTTTTTGTGTATGGGGCATCCTTTTCTTATTTTCGAGTAAGTCAAAGAGATATGTTATTTTAGGTTTATATTTCATTTGTAAAACCCCACAAGAAAAATCGTTAACTGGTTTTTTAAGTTACTATGCTAACTATTCACGCATTACTCGTTTCCTTATTGGATTATTTATCATAATGATCTGGGAGATAATGGTGTTAATAATATTAGATGAGTTTTTTAGATGGACTGGCCACTTTGCAGTAGTATATGCTTTTTCAGTTCTCCCTATTTACACAGGATATATTTTAGAAAAAAAATTGTCTATGCAGCAATCAAAAATTGAAGCAAAAGAAATGTTTGATCGCCATGAATTTCATTCTCAAAATCTCATGAAGCAATTTAAGTAAGTAATTCATTAAAAATATATAAGGTTTGAGGTGAGTTAATTTAATAGTAGGTTGTTGAATTTAAGTTACTTTGTGTTATTTGAATTGATTTTTGAATTACTTTAATTCTACCCAATATCTTTCTTATTAATTAATGAATTACTGAATAAATTGTAGATTAAAATATGCTTGCACGCGCTAAAAATAAAATTAAATGCCCATTCTGCAAGAAATGCATGCTCAAACCATTGTTTCTTGTCTAGGTTACTCCACTGCTTATCAAATTCTAGAACTAGTATTCTCATTTAATCAAGATTGTAATAACCACATTTTTAACTCAGATAATAGTAATAATTAGATTGAAAATAGAAAATTTGTTAATTCAGTTTAAATTTAGGTGGTAGTTGTCTAAATCCTCAATAGATCTATTAACACGCTGCATAAAAGCATTTTGTGTTTGTTTCACTTTTAAATATAAAGTAATTTAATACATTCTTTACCCCAAACTCACAGTTTACAGCTAAAATATTCTTATCCATCGTAACATTTTAAGTATTGCCCATCACTCTACATCCATCATAGATGCTTGCTCATTTCGCAGAGGCAATCTATCAATGCGCTTTGCATCATTATTTATCCTTGAGGTGTTGCCGATAAAGCTTTTCATTTAGTATTAAAGCGACATATTTTTGAGTTCCATATCAAAGTCTAAGAAAAGATCTAGCAATCTTTATGCCGAAGTACTGATCAATAAATGATCTGCAAGTTACATTTGACATTGCTAATGCTATTTACGCAAATAGTACTGTTAATTCTCAATTACCCATAACGACATTTCATTGGTAGTTCATCTTCATTCGACTTCTTATCTCTTATCTGACGATTTTATTTCGCCTTTTATCCCTAGGCTTTCTACATTGCCACTTAAATACTGCAGTTAGGATGGATTTATTACCTGTTCTTGCTAATCGATACTAGTTGACCTACCTTTATCTTTAATACAGCAAGCTAACTTCTTTTCGTTAGCGTTCACAGGACACGCGGAGTGTCGTTGCTAAAGTTCACTGCGTCCAATATGAGGCTTAACGCCATTGAATTTAAATCCAAATAGATGACGAACACGCGCCTTTAAGCGTTATGCCTTTTTATGTAGTCTCGTTTAAGAAAAACTTCAATTTTTTTTCAAAATTACTTCCAGTAACCTAGTTAATTTTACCTAAAAACAACTATATCTTTTGCTCTTTTTTTATTCTCTCGAATAAAAGTGATTATTAAACATGCAGTTAAACAACTTGATAACCTATTATTATCAATCATAACATTAAACTATTTTTTCACTCAGAAGATGTCATGTATAACTGTACGTATAGTAATCAGAATGTTCTTAACCTGAATAAAACAATTAAGTTACTCATTGAGTATTTATTTTCTGACAAAGGAGTCCATTTTATGAGCATACAACTAAGTGACAAGACAATACTTAAATTAAGCGTACTAGATAAATGCCCAATTGAAGAAGAAAGGCATGCAGAAGATGCGCTTAAAAATACTCTTGAGTTAGCAAAATTAGCAGATGATTTAGGCTACAACCGCTTTTGGATAGCAGAACATCACAATAGTTTATCACTAGCAAGCCCTTCTCCTGAAATTGTTGTTGCGTGGCTAGCAAGCCAAACGAAAAAAATTCGCTTAGGCTCTGGTGGGGTAATGCTTCAACATTATAGTGCCTATAAAGTTGCTGAAAATTTTAATCTACTAGCAAATCTGGCTCCAGGAAGAATTGATTTGGGAATAGGCAAAGCGCCCGGCGGTCTTCCTCAATCTACTCAAGCTTTACAAAGAGGTATTAATCCAGAAAAAAAAGGCTCTTTTGAAGAACAAATCGAAGAATTAAATGCCTACTTAACTTTAAATAGTTCCTCCCATTTTGTGAATTTGCCATCTATAAAAAATACAAAAGCCAGTGAATCGTCATTAAAAGTGACCCCTGAGCCAAAGCTGCCTGCGGATAAATTTTTGCTAGGAGCAAGTGAAGAATCAGCAACGCTTGCAGGAAAATTAAAATGGAATTTTGTATACGCAGCTCACCTTAATGGCGATAAAGAAAAATTAAAAAAAACCTTAATAAAATGGCAGTCTTTAAGCCCCCTACCTACGATAGTCGCAGTACAAGTGATCATAGATGAAAAAAGTGAGCAGGCCAAAAAATTAGCACAAAGTATAGAGATGTGGGGAGTTGAACTGGATAATGGTCAACGCATCACAGTACAAACAAAAAATCAAGCCTTGTCCTTTGCTGAACAAGCAGGCAGAACAATAAAACGCCTGGAAAGAAGAGATAACACGGTTATTAGTGGTACAGCCCAGGAAGTATATCAAAAACTCAAAGCTATGCAGGAAACTTATAAGATTGATGAATTTATTGTTGAGATCCCTCTCGCATCGCAATCTGTTAGAAAAAAGACGCTTAAGTTATTAGCCGAATATGTAAACACTGCATTACGTCACTTAGAAGCTGAAGTCATTTGATATGAGAGATCTTACATCTAAAGAATTGCCTCTAATAGTAAGTATTAAAAAATGGGAGTGAACATGTCTAGTTTAGCAAAATTAATACAATGGCGCAGAGAACTGCACCAATATCCTGAGATATCAGGTCAGGAATATCAAACCTCTGAACGTATAAAAAAATGGTTAACTCAAGCAAACATAAAAATTGCTGACTACTCCCTAGAAACAGGCGTAATAGCTGAAATTGGTCAAGGTGACAAAATTGTTGCATTACGTGCTGACATTGATGCTTTAGCCATAGAAGAAAAAACTAATTTACCATTTAGTTCAGTGAATAAAGGCCTAATGCATGCTTGTGGCCATGATATACATATAGCTGTTATGTTAGGTGCAGCAATCTCATTAAAGCACAAAGAATCTGAACTAAATGGCAAAGTAAGAATTATTTTTCAACCTGCAGAAGAATCATTTGAAGGCGCTAAGGCGATTATTAAATCTGGGGCATTAAAAGATGTTTCAGCCATATTTGGTATGCATAACGAACCAGAATTACCTGTAGGTACTTTTGCTACCAAAAATGGGCCTTTTTACGCATCAGTAGATAGGATTCTTATTAAAATTACCGGTAAAGGTGCACACGCAGCAAGACCACAAGAGGGTATTGATCCAATTGTTATCAGCGCACAGCTTATTAATCAGTTTCAAAGCATAATAACTAGGCAAATTAATACTAATGAAACAGCCGTTTTAAGCATTACTCGTATCAGCGGAGGCAATACTTGGAATGTAATTCCAGAAGAAGTTGAACTTGAAGGAACGCTAAGAACTCATAATGAAAAAATCCGTCAAACAATAAAAGAAGCTTTAAAACTTGCGTGTAAAGGGATGGAATTAACTTCAAGAGCCAGTGTTGATTTAAAATTCATCAAAGGGCCAAACACCTTAATTAATGATACATTTTGGGCAAATTCAACAATAGAAATTGCTCATGAGTCAGGTTATGAAGTTGTGCAAGCCTCCAAGCATCTTGGGGGAGAAGATTTCGCAGCTTACTTAGAGGCCATCCCTGGTGCATTTGTAAGCATAGGTAGCCAAAGTGAATTTGGTCTTCACCATCCTAAATTTAATCCTGATGAGTCCTGTATTGAGGCTGCGGCAAACTATTTTAAGAATTTAGCCTTACATGCACTAGCGATAGCTTAACTTTTTTCAAGTTGACAACTGAGGTAATTATGACACAACAAAATAGACATATTCATTTAGGTACAATGATTCATGGCCCCGCAGGTAATATGGCCGCTTGGCGCCACAAAGATGCAGTGATTGATGCCAGTATTAATTTTAAGTTTGTTAAAGAGACAGCCCTATTGGCTGAAAAAGGACTATTTGATTTTATTTTTATTGCTGATGGGCTTTATATAAATGAGAAGTCTATACCACATTTCTTAAACAGATTTGAGCCGCTGACTGTTTTATCGGCACTAAGCAGTCTAACTGAAAATATTGGTTTAGTGGGCACTGTATCGACTTCTTATAGTGACCCTTTCACTGTTGCTAGGCAATTTGCTAGTTTAGATCATTTAAGCTCAGGTAGGGCTGGCTGGAATGTCGTCACATCACCTTTGGAAGGCTCTGCATTAAATTATTCTCGTGATAAACACCCTGAACATGCATTACGCTATCGTATTGCAAAAGAATATCTGGATGTCATAAAGGGACTTTGGGATTCCTGGGAAGAAGATGCCTTTATACGCAATAGAGAAACAGGAGTGTTTTTTGATGCTACTAAAATGCATACATTAAATCACGAAGGCGAATTTTTTAAAGTCAAAGGCCCTTTAAATATAGGTAGGACTCCTCAAGCACGCCCCATTATATTTCAAGCTGGTGCATCTGATGATGGAAAATCATTAGCAGCAAATCACGCTGATGCTATTTTTACAATGCATCAATCACAAAAAGCAGCACAAGAATTTTATAAAGATGTTAAAAGCCAATTAGCAGCATTTAATCGGACAAATAATGACTTATTAATTTTCCCAGGTGTTAGCGTGATAATAGGAGAAAATGCTCATGACGTTGAAAATCAATATCAAGAAATGGCTAGGTTAGTCTCAATCGAAGATGCTCTGAATTATCTTGGTCGGTATTTTGATCACCATGATTTCCAGCAATATCCATTAGATGCTCCTTTTCCTGAAATTGAAGACATAGGTAAAAACAGTTTTAAAAGCACCACTGATGAAATCAAACTTCAAGCAAAAAGTCGTCAACTAACTTTACGACAAGTGGCTTTAGAAGCTGCAACGCCAAGACCTTTATTCTCAGGAACAGCTCAAGAAGTTGCAGAAGAAATAATCAAGTGGTTTGATTCCTATGCAGCTGATGGCTTTATTATTCAAGGTGGTACTCCAGATACTTTAGATAAATTTGTTGAACAAGTCGTACCTATTTTACAAAAAAGAGGCGTTTATCCTACAGATTATATAGGAAAGACGCTAAGAGAAAATCTTGGCTTAAGTACTCCTCCTAATCAATTTGTTTAATAACGATAAATAGACACAAGCCATCATGTAAATGAAACAGTGAGGTTTTTATGCAAAAGAAAAGAGTATATTCACTTTTGTTCTCGTTGATATTCACTATGAGCGTAAGCGCAAACACAACAGCGAATACTAACACAAATCATTTAACGTCAGCAGAAATCACTACGGTAATTAATCCTGATGCCATAAAGTTAATTCCGCAAAACTATACTTTTGTTAATGAGGGAAAATTAACGATTGCTATACCAGGATTAAATGCACCACCCCTTTATATGTTTGCAGAGGATAATAAAACACTTTTAGGAAGTGAAATTGATTTAGCCAAATTAATAGCAGCCAGTTTAGGTAAAGAACTAGAGGTGGTTGTGACTTCTTGGGAAGATTGGCCCTTAGGTATTCAATCTGGTAAATATGATGCCGCAATAGCTAATATTACCGTGACCAAGGAACGAAAGGAAAAATTCGATTTTGCAACCTACCGTCAAGACACACTTGGATTTTATGTTAAAAATGAAAGTTCTATCACTGCTATTCAAGAAGCAAAAGATATTGCAGGGTTAAAAATCATTGTTGGGGCAGGCACAAACCAAGAAGCCATTTTACTTGCTTGGGATAAAGAAAATCAACAAAAAGGACTTGAACCTTTCGTGCCTTTTTATTCAAGAGATGATGCTGCAATGACACTGGCACTACTATCAGGTCGTGCTGATGCTTACTTTGGTCCTTATGTTACCGGTGCTTATAAAGCTAAACAAACAGGTAAAACCCGGCTTGTAGGTCAAATTGAAGGAGGTTGGCCCAAAACCGCAAATATAGCAATAACACTAAAAAAAGGAACAAAACTCGTCAATGCCATTCAGGCATCTATTAATGGATTAATCTCTGATGGCACCTATCATCAAGTACTAGCAAAATGGAATGAATCTTTAGAAGCAATTACTTACTCAGAAATAAATCCACCTGGCTTAGGGGATTAAGGGGGAAATATGACAATTCTAGCAATAGCAGACCTTTTAGATGCTATCAATATAAATCCAATAAACAATGAGCGAGGGATAATGATAATTGAAGAAATAGATCCTCATACTGATGTCATAGAAGAAATCACTAAAGGACTATTTAAAGAATATGAAGAAAAATATGGCGATTATTTTAAAGACTCAATAAATGAAGAAGATAAAAATGAATTTTTGCCTCCTAAAGGCTGTTATTTAGTAATGAAATTCTCTAACGAAATAGTTGCGATGGGGGCATTTAAAGCGTTTGACGACTCAACAGCAGAACTAAAACGAATATGGACTCATCGAAATTATCGTCAATTAGGATTAGCCGTTAAGTTAGTCAACATATTAGAAGAAAAAGCGTTTGAACTGGGTTATGAAAAAATTTTTTTAACGACAGGGTTCAGACAGCCAGAAGCTGTTAATCTTTATCTTAAATTAGGATATCACGCATTATTTGATGTTAACCAGCCTTTTGAAACCTATGCTGAACCGCCTTTTGATGGACGTTTACGTTTTATTAAAGCCCGTAATAAAGCACATTCACTCTTAGGATAAAATTAGAGGTGTTTCTATGAAAAATATCCACACATTGAAAATTGTCAAAGCACGTTATCCAAATCGAATCATAGGAGGAATTTTAGCTATCCTGATTTTTGCAATAGTTATCCAATCAATTGCGTTTAACCCTCGCTGGGAATGGTCTATCTTTGGGCAGTGGCTATTTGATCCTGTCATTTTATCAGGGCTAGTCAATACCCTCAGCCTAATGACTGTTTGCACTGCACTTAGTTTGGTTTTAGGGGGGCTTTTAGCGATAGCTAGATTATCAGACTCTCGCTTGCTCAATACATTAGCATTTGGTTATATTTGGTTATTTCGCTCTCTACCATTAATTGTTGTATTAATCATTCTTTATAATTTTTCTTATCTCTATGAAAGTTTATCTATAGGTATTCCCTTTACAAAAATAACTTTCGCACAATTCGACACTATTAATGTGTTAAGCCAATATTCAACAGCAGTCATTGGTTTAACCTTAGTTCAAAGTGCCTATACGGCTGAAATTATCCGCGGAGGATTCATTGGTGTTGATCGAGGGCAATATGAAGCGGCCTTTGCCCTCGGATTACCAGCTCATAGAAGAATCACTCGAATTATTTTACCTCAGGCGCTGAGAACTATTTTGCCTTCTGGTTTTAATGAAATTATCAGCTTAGCGAAAGGAACTGCGATGGTTTATGTCCTAGCGATGCCTGAACTTTTTTACACGATTCAAATGATTTATAACCGCACGCAAGATGTTATTCCACTCCTTATGGTTGCGGCCGCTTGGTATGTGATTATAACTAGCGTACTTTCTCTATTACAATTCTGGGTTGAAAAGATACTTTCTCGTAGCGAAAGAAGTCATAAATCACACCGCATAGACTTTCAAGAAATATCGTCCACACACGCTGAGCCTCAATTTGAAGAAAATACAGCGGACTTTATCAGACCCAAGGGAGAACGTTATGCTACAAGCTAAGACAGCATCATCCCAAAAGGGGCATATTTTAGTCCATGAAGTGAGCAAATATTACCAAGGTCTGCCTGCGTTAAAAAATGTCAGTCTAGAAATTCTTCCAGGCACCGTCACTGTAATTTTAGGGCCCTCAGGTTCGGGTAAGTCTACTTTATTAAGAACTCTCAATTGCCTTGAAAAAGCTGATAAAGGATTTGTTCAAATTGATAACGAATTTATGGGATATACCCTAAAAAATAACAAACTTTATGAATTAAAAGAAAAAGAATTACTTAAACAGCGCATTCATGTTGGGTATGTATTTCAAAATTTCAATCTTTTCCCGCACATGACAGTGCTTGAAAATATAATTGAAGCACCAATAGTGCACGGTCTATTGACTAGGGAAGATGCCATCAAGAATGCGTATGAGTTGCTTGAAATTGTCGGTCTTAAGGACAAAGCCAATACATGGCCTAAACAATTGTCAGGCGGGCAACAACAACGCATTGCTATAGCTAGGGCCTTGGCTTTATCTCCTAAGGTCATGTTGTTTGATGAACCGACATCTGCACTTGATCCGGAACTTGTCAAAGAAGTGTTAAATGCCATTAAAAAATTGGCAAGTTTAGGCACTACACTTGTTATTGTAACTCATGAAATTGGTTTTGCTAGGGAAATTGCCGATAACATCGTGTTTATGGTCGAGGGCGAAATAGTAGAAACAGGCCCTAGTGATACAATATTTCAAAATCCTAAACATCCAAGAACACAACAGTTTTTATCACAAGTACTGTAAACAATAATTAAAATATAAGGACATTGTTATGCTAAAAAAAATTTTTATCTTAGTAACTTTTTTTATTCCTATTATTGGCAGAGCCGATATCGATCTTAGTGCAAATGAGATACCTATACATACCGCTATTAATCCTAAGGCTGTTGCTTTAATTCCAGCGGATTATAAATTCGTCAGTCCAGGGACTCTTACGGTTGCTATTTCTGCATTAAATTCTCCACCCTTGTCTGTTTTAGCCTCTGATAACAAAACTCGTATTGGCAGTGATCCTGATTTAGCATTGCTATTAGCTGACAGTTTGGGATTAAAGCTTAAACTAGTACCAACAGCCTGGGAGGACTGGCCATTAGGAATAGCTTCGGGAAAATATGATGTAGCCCTTGTGAACATCGCTGTCACAGAACAACGAAAGGAAAAATATGATTTTGCCACTTATCGAGGAGACTCTTTAGCCTTTTCGGTTAAACATGACAGCCCTATACAAAAAATCTCAGAGCCTAAAGATATTGCAGATCTAAAAATTATTGTTCAATCTGGTACTAATCAAGAGCGCATTTTACTTGGTTGGAATGCAGTAAATCAAGCTAACGGTTTACAACCTGCAGAATTACTTTACGTTACAGATGATGCCTCAGGCAGTTTATTTATTCAATCTGGTAGGGCGGATGCAACCTTTGGCCCTCAAGCAGTTGCTGCCTATAAAGCTGCTCTTAAAGGAAAAACTCGTGTGGTAGGATTAGGTCCAATTAAAGCTTTAGTTGCAACCACCACGAAAAAAGATAATGGATTGGTATATGCTTTACAAGAAGCCATTAATGGCGTGATTAAAACCGGGGAGTATCAGCAGATATTATCTAGATGGGGGGAAGAAGGTGAGATGCTTTCGCATTCAGACATCAATCCTCCTGGTATCACCTATTAAGTGATTTTTTAATCTCTTATACAAATAATGACAAAAAATAAGCTTAAATAACTTATAAAGTCCATTCAAATTCGTCACTATTTCAGCAAGGAACCGTTATGTCACAGAAAAAGATAGCAACAAATCCATTAAAATTATTAGTCATCAATGGGAGTTTTCGTGAGTCCTCATTAAGTGGTACATTTGCGCAACTCTTTGGAAGAATGGCTCAATCTACATTTGATATTTGTCATTTAGGGGTAAGAGAACTTAATCTTCCGAATTTTGATTATGAAGTGGCTAAACATCCACAAGCTCAAAAATTTAGAGCAGCAATAGCAAAAGCAGATGGGATTATTCTTATTTCCCCGGAATATCATGGATGTGTAAGTGGGGCATTAAAAAATAGTTTGGATTACATCCAGCATGAATTGGCTAATAAACCTGTGGGAGTTCTTGCTACTGCGGGTTCCGCAAAAAGTGGTACAAACACGTTAAATACCCTACGCACTATCTGTCGTTCACTGAGGAGTCATGTTTTAATTGAGCAAATCAGCCTATCTAAAGAAGAATTAACGTCGGACAAACAGCTCAATGAAAAAACACGTGAACGATGTGAAGGAATGATAAATGAAATGCTCGATACGATTTATCGGTTAAATACTTATAGTGAAACTAAAGAAACTCAGAGATTCGCTCTAGCTTAAAGACAATTCATTTAAAGAGGTGAGATAATTACTTTATAGTTAATTTTCTCACCTGCTTTCATACCCGAGATCGAGGAAGATGCTTGACATTAAAAGAGCAAGTGATTTGAAAATTTCATGTGAATTTTAAATTCACTGGATAACAAACTAAAAGCAAATTTAAAAGCTCAATATAAAATGACTCACGATTAAAGAGTAATTGTTCGAATTCTTTGTGTTTTGTTGGCTGGTGACGCTAGGTCAGCAAAATCATTCTCTGAATCTCAATTAATACATGAAACGACAGTGCTAAGGCATATCAAGGACTCACTTAAAGATTATAAGTTAAAACTGTAGCTTTAATTTAAATTGTGTATTTACTTATTGTTTAAATATTTATTTTAAACGAGATGGTTACAAAATTAGTTAAAGTTGATTTTTTAAACCTCCCGATCAACACGAAGCTTTGCCCATTTTTTTAGATTTTAGACCACAATTTATGATTTTTGTCATTTTCAGTATTTTCAAGCACAGTCAATCCTGTTCAGTTTTGAAGAACATTGTTTTTTGTGAATAATATAGTTGAATTAAAAATGCTATATGAGCAATTTTATTGTTTGTTCCACTGTGATGGCTAAAATATCAAACATAAGATTAGTAAATACCTTTTCATATCCCATAACCTATATCACATAACCCATATTTTTTGCCTCCATGGATGTCTTTTAAATAAGCATTAACAAGCTTGTAACTTATCAAGATAGTACTATTGCCAAAAGCAAAATAGCCACAATACCCCTAGTAAAAAAACACAATTAGTTGACTAATTATTTCAAGATGTATGTAGATATTAATGTAATTCAATGAAATATTTGATGTTTTATCACGTAATACTTGAAATTTATTTTTTTTTGTGAGATATTTGCGCGATTTTGAATAATTGTATATTTGTGTAATCATTCGTATTTATATCTTTAAAAAAGTTACGCAATAGCAATAAAGTTTTAAATTAATTGATGCTAAATTAGCTAGTCTATCAATTTAATTGAGTTTATTTTGAGAATCCCTATATGAAAACAGGCATAGACTTAATTGAAATTGAGCGAATTAAGATCGCTCTAAATAGAAGTGGTAAGAAATTAGAGAAGATGATTTTTACACAAGATGAATTACTCAATATTGGCGATGTCTTTGAAAATATTGAGCGCGCTGCAGGGTATTGGGCAACAAAAGAAGCTGCTGTAAAAGCACTAGGTACGGGTTTTAATCTTGGAATTACGTTTCAAAATATTGAAATCCTTTATTCACAATTGGGTGCACCGTATTTAAAGTTGAACGGCAAATTTGAAGAACAAATGCTAAAAGCTGGCTTAAAAGCTAGTAATGTCAGTATTTCTCATACTAAAAATTATGCAGTTGCAATCGTGAATTTATGGTAGCAAATAAAATAAGAGGGGAAAATGGTAGCTAAATATTCAGACTTAGAAAATAAGCATATATTAGTCACTGGTGCTAGCGGTGATATAGGCATAGCAATATGTAATTCTTTTCTAAACCAAGGTGCAATAGTTCATGCAGTGTATAACAGAGATGCATCTCAATTAGAAAAAATTAAAGCAGAAAGTGACCATAGTAACAATTTTTTTATCTACAAAAGTAACGTAGCAGAAAAAGAATCAGTTACTCAATTGATTGATGAAATAAGCGTTAATACTAAGGCAATTCATGTTCTTGTCAATAACGCTGGCATTTACAAAGATAATATTTTTTCAGCTATGACAGATGAAGATTTCGAAGATGTTCTAAAAGTGAATATGTTTGGTACTTTTTATATGACTAAAAAGGCTTTGCCTTTACTTCGTCATGCAAAAACAGCTTCAATAGTGAATGTTGCTTCCGTTTCCGGTGTGACATCAAGCTTTGGGCAGACGAATTACAGCGCAGCAAAATCCGGAATTATAGGATTTAGCCGTACTCTGGCTGCAGAATTAGCCCCTCGTGGGATAAGAGTGAATACAGTCGCACCTGGCATGATTGAATCAAGAATGGTAAAAAAAGTACCAAGACAAATCGTCAAAGGTGTACTTTCAGCAGTACCTGTTAAACGCCTAGGCGAAGTTCATGAAGTGGCGAATGTGATTTTATTTTTAAGTTCAGAAGCATCAAGTTACGTCATTGGCCAAACAATTGTTGTAGATGGTGGCCTAATAATGCGCTAATTATAGCCAAAGGTTTTAGTGCTTTATTTTTATATTTAAAATGAGAGGTTTTAATGGCTAATTATACGAGAAGTTTAGTGCCACCCACATTATTTTTAAAATTAGGGTCATGGCGTCCACCCATTGCGATGGTTGATAGGATTGTTGATTTTATGCCTGGAGAAAAAGGGTATGTTACCACGATTAAGCATGTAACGTTCAATGAACCCTATATACCAGGACATTATCCTGATAATCCTTTAATGCCTGGCGTGATGATAGCTGAGATTTTTGGTCAGAGTAGTGAATATTTGAGCCTTTTACAAGATTTTTGCCGTGAGTGGGAAGCAAAAACGGGTAATGCATTAAAGAAATTTGATGATGTATCTAAGGCCCTTATGAGTGATGAAGGAACTGAGCTGGTGATTAAAATTCGCCACAGTATAGTCGGTGTTTTGGCCTCACAGGATGTTAAATTTAAACACATGGCTCTTCCTGGCGATACAATTGAGGCTACTTGCCGTTTAGCGTTTGCTGATGTTAATGGTTTCCATCATTATGAAGTAGAAGCTAGGGTAGGAAGAAATATTGTAAGTCAAGGCCGCATAGTGAATTTTAGAATGAATCGTCAAATAGCGCCATCAAAAGGCATGTTTTTATCAGAAAAATAATAGAGAGGTATTTAGAGTGGTAACTAATCTTACATTTGAAGAAAAGGTTGATTTAAGAAAAGAAACATTACTAAAGGTAAAAGAAGGTTTAATAGAACGTCTTAATCTTTACCAAACAGTTGATCAAATTGATGATGATACAGCCTTATTCGGTAGTGGACTTAAATTAGACTCCGTTGACGCTACCGAAGTTATTGTGCTGTTAGACGATCTATTTGATATCAAAGTATCTGAAGGTGACGACCCTTCATATATGAGAAGCGTTAATTCACTGACGACCTTCGTGATTTCTAAATTACATCATTCAAATTCTTCAAATGTTGAAGCCTAATGCTTAAAACCGAATTTTAAGGAACTTACATTACAATGAATATGTTATCAATTCATAAAAACAATAATGCTACTATTGGATTACGAAATGGCGTTGAAACAGCTATTTCTTACGGCAATTTAGATGAAAGCTACCGCGCTGTTCGTAAAAATATTTTATTAAGCGATTACTCGCATTTTGGTATAGCTCAAGTGAAAGGTGATAGTGCTTGGGAATTATGTAATTTGCTTGTATCAGGCGATGTTTCTTCTATTCGTGATGAGCAAGCGCTCTATACCCTTATCCTGGATGAAGAAGGGAAAATTGACTGCGATCTTTATGTCGCTTATGACGATGAACGGTTTTTATTAATCAGTGAATGGAAAACAGGTGAAGAACTTGCCAATATGGCGCAGGACTTACATGCAAAACATGCTGAAGATATTGAAGATATCGATGAAATCTCTTCATTAACACCTGAATGGGGTATGCTACATTTTGAAGGTCCTTATGCATGGGAATTACTATCTCTTGTGTATGGTATGGACGTGATTGGTCTTCCATTCCAAGAGCATATGCATGTGAGTGATGAATTAATTTTATTAAGAAGTGGTAAACATGGTGAATTCTCTTACAAACTCCTTGGCCCACAAGCAGAATTAGTTGAAGTATGGGAAAGCATGATAGAACAGGGGGCCGACTATGATATGGTCGTTGGTGGCTTAGATGTTCAATCGGTTATTCGTGTTGAAAATCCATGCTGGCAACCAGAAGTCTTTAATCCTTTCTCCAGATGCCCTATTGAATTACAAATGCAATGGGCTGTTCGCTATGATAAAGAAACTTTCCAAGGATTTGATGCATTAATTGAAAAGACAGAAGCGCCAGTCGTCAAGCGTGCGATAGGGATTATGTTTGGTGAAGAGGTGAAACAAAAAGTAGCTAGTCACACTCCTATTTATCACAATGAATCTAAAATTGGTGAAGTTATTATTTCTGAATTTAGCCCTGATCTTGAAAAAGTAATCGGTCGTGCTATGTTTGATAATGATTTTGCCTGGGCTGAAATCGATGACTATACGGTAATGATCGATGGTAAGCATATAGGGCTTCAAACCTCTGCAATACCATTTGCTCGCAATTTCAGTTTCTTGGTCAATCCTTCCGAGCATAGTTATGTAGATAAAACAAGGCCAAGTAATTTAATTGAACAATTGGAATGGCAAAAACAGAAAGAACAGCAAGAACAAGGCTAACATCCATTTTATCAACAATATCATGATTCAAAGCCCCTCTATTAGTTTTATGAGGGGCTTTTAAAAAATACTTTACTAACCAAGGTTTAATGATGGAATTAAAAAGAAAGAGAGTAGTCGTTACAGGAATGGGTATTTTATCATCTATTGCTGATAATGTAGAAGACTTTAAACAAGCACTATTTGATCGCAAATGTGGGATAAAACCCAGTGAAAAATATTTAGAATGGTTTGAAAATGCTAATGCTTCAGAAATATTACAAGATCTAAGCTGGCCAACGTTATCTGATGAAACTGTAAAAAGCATGGATAAAGCAGCCTTATGGGCATATCGGGTCGGTTCCGATGCCCTTAAGCAAGCCAAATTAGATGATGAACAACATAGAGAAAAAACGGCATTAATTGTTGGTGTTTCTTCAGCTGGCACAGAGGCTTTTATTCCCTTAATAGAGCACAAACTCGATCAGTTTTCATTAAATAAAGCGCTCATATCGGGTAGTTTCTCTTCATGTAGTGCCATAGTTTCATCTTTACTCGGTCTTCAGGGCGGATTTGAATTGATTGCAACAGCATGTACTGCAAGTACAAATGCGGTTGGAATGGGATTTGACTTTATCCAAAATAATAAAAATAAAACAGTCTTAATCGTCGGTACTGAACCGATTTACTTACCTACTTTTGCTGGTTTTTATGCTTTGCAAGCGATGAAAAAAACACCCTCTAGCCCATTTTCAGGATTGCCTGGGATGTCAATAGGTGAAGGCGCTGGTGCTTTATTGCTCGAGGATTACGATCATGCGGTTGCCAGAGGCGCTACTATCTATGGGGAAATTTTCTCTTATGCGACTTCTTGCGATGCCTATCATGAAACAGCCCCAGACCCGAGAGCAGAAGGTGCAGTACAAGTAATGAATAGTGCACTAAATAATGCAAACCTAACAAGTAACGACATTAATTATATAAATGCACATGGCACGGGTACAGAAGCTAATGATAGATGCGAAACATTAGCCATGAAAAAAGTGTTCCCCAATATATTAGACATCCCTATCAGTTCGACAAAATCTTACGTAGGGCATAACATTGGTTCTGCAGGGATTATTGAGTTGCTTGCTTGTTTTCTAACCCTGCCCGAAAAGAAGATATTACCAACATTAAATTTTACTGAGCCAAGATTAAATTGTGATCTTAACTATGTACCAAATGAGTTCATTACCAAAGATGTGAAATTCTTTATGAAGAATAACTATGCCTTTGGCGGGAATAACTGCTCTGTTGTTGCAGGGGTAAAATCTGATGAACCACATCTTTCAACGTACGAAGCCAAAAAAGTTTATATCACAGGTGTTGGTTCAATAACTTCTATTGCACATACATTTACAGAATCCATGGATAAATTGTGGTCTGGTGATTTTAATCAAGAGTTTCAGATAAGCCAAGTGTCGTTAGATTGCGATGTAGAAAAAGACATCAAATTATTAATTGAGTCCTTAAGTAAAAATAAAGAAGTTATGCAGTTTTGCTACGATAAATTTGGACAAGAAAATATAGAAGACTATCTTGCAACTGAAGGAGTTGTTCATAAGATTAATAACCTAGACGCTAGAAAAATCTTACGTAGGTTTGATCCTAGAAAAGCAAATCAAATCAGTACTTTTGCGCTTATCGCATTGACTCAAACGTTAACAGATGCACAAAGAAAAATAAAACGTGATGGGCATACATTGGGGCTTATCATGGGAATGGCAAAAGGCCCACAATCAACGGTAAATAAATATCTACAAAGTCTATTTCCAGATCCTACACGCGTAAGAACATCTGAATTCCCAGGTTCTTTAATGAATGCAATCTCAACTTTTTGTTCTATTTCAGAAGGAATAAAGGGATACAACACTACGTTAGCAACAGGTGTAAATGCAGGCTTAGGTGCGTTCGCATATGGCTATGAAATTGTTAGGCAAGGTTTACAACCTCAAATGCTTGTAGGCGGTGCTGATGAGAGTATGTCCACTATGGGAATCTATCTTGAGTCATTAACTAATGAATTATTGATGACAAAAGATCATAAAGATTACCAACTTTATAGTAAAGATAAGACGGGCTTTATTGCAGGTGAGGGCGCGGCTATGTTTTTACTTGAATCTAAAGAAAGCGCTTTGAGTAGAAATGCTAAAGTATATGCCCAAGTTTTAGGTTATGGTAAGTCTAATGATACTTGTTATTTTGATAAAGAAAATATTAAAAAAAGAAGTCAGGCTATGCAATCAGCAATTGCTGCAGCCTTGAAAGAAGCTAATATCACAATGGATGATATAGATTTAATCTGTGGATCAAGTGACGGTTCCTTACTACAAAATAAAATCGAAATTTCGGCAATAAAAGGAAGTTTAGGAAAAAATAAAGATATTCCAGTAGCCAATTACAATGGATATTTTGGTTTAGTGGAATCTTCAGCTGGGCTATTAAATATGCAAATATTATTAGAAACTTTCCAGCGTCAAGAAATTCTGCCTATACCATATACTCAGGAATTTCTCGATGATGAAATTAATTTTGTTAAAGTAAAAATGAAAAAAGCCATTAAAAGTGTTCTGCAATTAGGAGCAACAGAAGGCGGAAACTATTACGCTATCGTTCTACAAGGGGTGGCGTAATGCCAAAAGTTATAATCAAATCTTTCAGTGTTAATTCTGGCTTCGGAGAATCGTTTAGTGCGATGAAGTCTGGCATTGAATCAGGAAAGGTGGTAACACCAAAAAAATGGTTCAACAATAAACGTGAAGAAGAGATGATGAGACTTAATGTTAACCCTTATTACATTCCCTCAGAACGTGATAAATACTCTGATTTTGCAAATCTTTGTCAAGTGATAGATGATGCCTTATTGAAAGCTAATATGAGCCATGCGGATATTAGTCAAAAAAATGTTCGCGTATTTCTGGTTGGGAATGGCGTAAGAAGCAATAATCAGGATTATATGGCCTATCTGGACCGTAATGATCCTGAAGAGCAATTTTACAATCCTAACATAAAGAAAATGCAGGCAAAATATTTTGCTCAAGATGTTTTATCAATCGATTTATTGAGAAAATATAAACTGGCTTGGCCCCCTATATCACTTTATGCGGCAAGTAATTCTTCTATGGCTGGGATTCAACTTGCCGTTGATTTGATAAAAGGAGGTGGGATAGACATAGCCCTTATTGTTGGTTTCATGCGGGTGAGTTCCCAAGATGTCATATTTATGGGCGGTCAAGGCATTATGGGTGATCAAATTGCCCAACCTTTTAGTCTTGAGCCTAGTGTCTGTTTGCCTGCCAATTGTTCCTCAGCTTTAGTGTTAAGTAAGAAAAACAAGAATTATCTTCACTCAGAAGAAAGCATCCATATTACTACAAGTAATCATGTCCAAAGTGGTGGAATAAGGGGAGGCAACGCTTTTACTGCTGATTTTAGAACAATTGCTGAATGCATCCAAAAAACCCTTCTTGAAGCAGATTTAGACATTAGTGAGATCGATGCTTGTTTCGTGCATGGCAATGGCGTGAATTCCAGTGACAAAGCAGAGTGTATGGCGATAGAAAAAGTATTTGGCAAGATGAATCTCCCTATTTTGAGTTATAAAGGACAATTTGGATACTACATTTCTTGTGCTGGGATGGTTGATATCATGTTTATTCATGATGCATTGACATGTAATAAGTTACTCCCTATGCATGCTAAAGTAAAACTTGATGAGACGCTCTCAATGGCTATCTTATCAAATTGTTCGCCCCTCAGCCTTAAGAATGGAAATATTCTCAAATTAGGTGTCGGTTTAGATGGTTCGGTGAATGTCGCCATAATTTCAAGACTTAACCATGAGGCTGCTATAAATGACGATTAAAAATACGGGGTTAACTCTAACGAATTATTCAATACTAGAGGCTGAGAGTCCCTTTTTGCCATTTTACCCCACATGGTATAACACACATGAGGCTTCTTTGTTTAAAAAGGCGAATGACATTGCCAATGTTGATAGCTGGCTGTTTAAACGTTTTGGGGTGGATGAGTCGGTATTAAAGCAAGAAAGGGTAAGAAAAACCTCCTATAGGGAGTGGGTGAATACGCTCAATCAAACTTGCTTGAATGTTTCAAAGCAATTGGGGCCAAAAGAGTTATTTAGGTTAAATCAAGAAAAAACTGCTTTTTTCTATATAGACTCTTGGGGAGAAACTTCTACATTGGAAAATGTGAACAGTTGGCGAGATTCTTTAACCATCGATATTTTACCTAAGGCAATTATTAAACAATTCCATATCAAAGACATAACAAGCAAAATCCGCGGTGAGAGAAATGCCCTTTTACTTGGCATGTTAGCAGCACAAGATCTAATGGAATCCACGGATTATGATAATGTCATAATTTGTGGACAATACCGTGCTCATCCAATTCATGTGTTTTCTGAGTTACAGACAAATAAATTAGCTACTTCAAAAAAACAAATGACCAACAACACACAAGAAGTCGTTGAACGCGTGTGTTGCTTATTGTTTAGAAAAAGTGCTCAACAAGGAATTAACATAAAATTAGATGGTTATTCGTTGCTTGCAGATAGACCCAAAGAAAGACTCAAAGAACTGAAGATACTTCTCTGTGAGAAAGTAGACGAAAAGCAACTTATCATTACACATACACCTTTAAGCAGTCATAAAATTCTTGTAGAGCAGCTGAGAAAATTTACGATAGAAAACAGAAAAATTAATTTGGCGGCCATTAATCAGCTGTATGCTGACAGCGGGTGTTTAAATGTAGCCTCTGCGATTGAATATTTTTCACAGCAGAGTGATGTATACCCACAGTCAAAGCTTTGGGCACTAGATGGCCAATGGGGGCTTTGGCAGCTTAGTCTATCTAAAAAAGTGGGTAGGAGCAGTATTTAATTTTTTGCTTGGGACTCTTTTTATTTGTCTAATTAAAAAAATATTTGCAATTGAATTATTGTGGAATTATCCAAAAGGATTATTGTTAACATGGGAAATATATCCAAATTACCCTTAGTGCAACTGCAAGGGGTTTCAAAAGTTTTTGGCAAAAACTCAAGCGAATTGATAGCGTTAAATAATATTAATCTAACAATCAATGACACTGAATTTATTGCTTTATGCGGTCCCTCAGGAAGTGGGAAAAGTACCTTATTAAATATTATCGCAGGCATAGACTTATCAACTTCTGGAATGGTTTATCTACTAGGGAATCTTATCAATACGATTTCAGATGAAAAAGTCTCTAAACTTAGAGCAGAAAACATTGGATTTATTTTCCAATTTTTTAATTTATTACCTGTTTTAAGTGTTTTTGATAACGTTTACTATCCATTGATGCTTAATGGAATGTCAAAGCGTCAAGCGAAAGATCAAGTTATGGATATTATTGAAAATGTGGGACTGATAAAGCATTACAAAAGAGTACCAAATGAATTATCTGGTGGGCAACAGCAACGTGTAGCAATAGCTCGAGCCCTTGTAAAGCAACCTAAAATTGTTATTGCTGATGAACCTACAGGAAATTTGGATACGAAAACAGGGCAAGAGATTATCGATCTTCTGCTAGCAATGAATCAAAAAAATAAAACAAGTTTTATTATCTCCACACACTCCGAAAGTTTAAAAAATCAAGCGTTAAGAGTCGTTGAGATTCAAGATGGAAAAATAAATAATGAAACAGTTTAATCAGATGGTGAAAAGGCTGGCATGGATTCTATTGTTAATTGCAGGAATATCCACTGCGGTATCTGCAGAGGATATTCAATTAAATGCAGACACTAAAACTATTGAGCCAACCAATGATTTCAATAACGATAATTTAAAAAAACACCTGGAAAAAATATCACCTAGAACGAGCTTTCGTGAATTGGAAAATATGCTAACAGCAATGACAGAAGATCTAGCTAGTTATCCACAAAATTTGGATTCTAGAATGATGGTAGGGTATGTCTCACTATTTCTGGCTGAAAAATATTTACAGCAAAAGAATTTTATTAAAGCTGCTGAATTTTCCAAAAAAGGCTTTTATTACATAGATGAAGCCGCCGAAACTCGCGAAAATGATATTAAGAGACGTTATTTTCGACTCAGAATTGATGCTTTTATTGGAAATAGTAGTTTACGTTGCCCAGTCGCTAAAAGTGATACTGAATTTTTAGCTGGAGCATTAAGTGATTCAAGTGAATTAAAGCCCATGCTGACTCTTTTAACTGCAACTTATGCAAGTAATTGCTTAGATGAAAAAATGGCAACAGAAAAGTGGCAAAATCTGTACGACAATAAACTATTTGAAAATGAAGTGCTTGATAACGCAAAGAAAAACATTGCCCCAAAATGGCAGGACGTTGAGCTAGCTCTCTTATTTGGAAAAAATTAGGTAACTATCATGAATACAATATTATTCTATGTGAGCAACATGCTTATTCTTTACGCCCTATCCTTACTAGTAATTACATGGTTGACTAGGCCTATTGATATTGCATATGTTTTTAAAAATTTAATCAAACAAAAGAGACGATCTTCCATTACCTTAAGTGCCATTGTGCTTGGTGGCGTAGCAATCTTCATTTTTGGTGGGTTCATTAATTATTCTTACTGGTCGGTAAGAGAACAAACCATCCGAAGCAATCTTGGCCATATTCAAATATTTGCTAAAGGTGCTTTAACTAGTGGTGTTGATACTAATCTTCAATATACACTGGATAACTATCAAGAAATAAAAAAAATATTAATGCAAGATGAACAATTAAAACCTTTGATTGAAACAGTCACTGGTCAATTAAATTTTTCCGGTATTATTTCTTTTTATGATAATAGTCAATCAACATTTTTTAATGGGCTTGGAATAGAAGCTGATAAATCTCTCATATTAGGTTCGTTTGATACGGTTGTTTCAGGGAGTGATCTCTCCAAGGTTAGGCCGTTTGAAATTACCGTAGGAAGTGGACTTGCCAGTAAATTAGGAGTTAAGTACGGTGATTATGTAGAAATGCTGGTCGTGAATCCAGAAGGTGGACAAAATGCAGCATCTCATCAATTACGCGGAATTTTTAAATCTGGGCTTAAAGAATATGATGATACCTGGCTTAAGATGCCACTAGAAACAGCTCAATCTCTTATGCAGACTGAGAATGTTTCAAAGGTCATTATTGTACTTAAAGATACCGAAAATACAGATCTTGCTTATAAACGTATTCAAACATTACTTAAAGGACACAAAATTGAGGCAGATATCCGTAACTGGGAGCAATTAGCTATCAATTATCAGCAAGTTGTTAATTTTTTTGAGGGTATCTTTCTCTTTATTAAAGTAATTGTAAGCATTATTGTTATTTTTATGATAGGAAATACTTTAATGATGAATGTTGTAGAAAGAACAAAAGAAATTGCAACCCTAAGAGCACTAGGGTTGCCCAAAAAAAGAGTCCGAAGATTATTTGTACTGGAAGGTGTATTTATAGGAATATTTGGTGCTGGAATAAGTTTATCTTTAGGTATTTTTTTGTCATGGCTTATCAATTTAAATGGTTTGCCTATGAAACCTGCTCCTGGCTATACCGAGGGATACTTAGCATTCATTCTTTGGAAAGATAACCCTTCATTAATCTGGTTTACTTGTGCATTACCGCTAGTAACAGCTTTATTAGCAAGTATTATTCCATCAAACAAAGCCGCTTCATTGCTTATTGCAAAAGCATTTCGCTTCAATTAACGATAAGGACAAAAAATGACTAACAACAAAGAAACAGTTTTTATTACCGGTGCAGGTAGAGGTCTAGGCTTTGCAACTGCAAGTCTTTTAGCTCACTATGGTTACAATTTAATTCTTAATTTCCGAAAAGACCAAGGTAAGAGCCGCGCTGGATTAAATACCTTTATTGCAAATCATCCTGATACGAAAGTGACTTTAGCTAAGGCAGATATTTCTGAGCCTAGAGACATCAGTATGATGGTTAAAAAATTACAAGAAGAAGAGGGGATTGAAAAAATAGATCATATTATTTTAAATGCTGCTGCAGCGCCTTTTAAACCTTTACTAGAAATGACCAAAAATGATTGGAAGCTTCTTTTAAACACAAACCTCGTAGGTAACATCTCGTGTTTGCAAAATCTGGTTCCTATGATGAACAAAGGAGGCACAATTACCCTCCTTTCAAGTCTTGGAAGTAAAACTGTGTTAAGAGATTATCCGCTTGGGATTGTGAAATCTGCGCTTGAAAATGTCGTTAAATATTTAGAAGTTGAATTAACTGATGCTGATATTCGCGTCAATGGCGTCTGTGCTGGATATGTTAATACTGATATGGCGCCATACCTAAAAGAGTTATGGCCAGATATTTTTGCAAAAGTAGATAAAAGTAATCGCAGAATAATGATAGAACCTATTGAAATTGCAGAAATTATTGCATTTTTAATTTCAAGCAAATCAAGTGCAATTAGAGGCACTACAATCTTGGCTGATCTGGGTGTGACACTAGAGCCTTAATTTAGTAGATGACTTGTCAACACTAATGAAAACTTTAGCATGCTATTTGAAATAGTTGCGCTATTACTTAAAAAGCGATCTAATAAAAGTTTCAAACAAAAGTCACCTATTTTGTATTAATAAAAGGAGCCCTTAGCGGACTATCTTATGAAAAAATTTTATTTTAAGCAGGTTTTAATTTTTACATTCAGTGTATGTATATTCCAATGGGCAAATGCAAACCTAACTAAAAATGATGAATTAACTGCAAGCGATATAATTAAAGCAGCTGATAGAATTAGAGCACCAGATCAGCCTTTTCGCTATACACTTAATTTAACTGAGCACGCAGCAGGGAAAGTGGTCAATCAACAAAAACTGGATGTCTCAATGCGCTTTATTAAGCCTGATGAAGTGCAAGATGGAGATGCAAGAGCACTTGTTAGGTTTGTTGAACCAGTAAGAGACAGAGGTAAAGCGCTATTTTCTGATATCAATCAGATGTGGTATTTTGCCCCATCACTTAGAAGACCAATTCAAATATCAAAGCAACAACGTTTAATTGGGCAAGTGGCTAATGGTGATGTAGTTGCATCTGATATGGATTTTTCCTATAACTCTGAAATTATCTCTGAAGAGATGTGTGATCAAGTTCAATGTTATAAATTGTCTCTAACAAGAAAAAATCCAAGTGTTACTTACCCTAAGATTACCTATTTTGTAGAAAAAGATACTTTTAGGCCTTTTAAATCGGAATTTTATTCTGAATCTGGCGTTTTGCTTAAACGAGCTATTTACGAAAATTTTACGCCTGTTCTTGGTACGAATAGACCTACTAGGATAATAGTTGAAGACGGACTTAAAAAAGACAGTTACACCATAATGGATTATAGCAATGTGGCCTATGAATCACTCCCAGAAAGTTATTTTCAAAAAGATTATCTTCTTCGCTTAAACTAGGTAAGGGCAGGATGAAAACTCTAATCCATTTATATGTTGCATTTGTTTATACAGCTAAAGTAAAAGGATAATAGAAATGGGATTAAAGGTTAAGAACATCAATTTATTTGGTACTGATGATATCTTTTTATAGAAACTAATCTCATATTTTGATGGGTGAATTAATGACTGTTTGGACATTTATTTTAAAATGGAAAAACATATCACTATGGTAGATGGGTTAAAGGAAATAAGCATGTTATATAATAAGAAAAACATAAAATTTAATTCATTAAGCGTTTTTACTTTAGCAACTTTTTGTTACTCTTTTAATGCAATTGCTGATCCTACGCCAAGTCCCGACTGTTTATTTACTACAAAAAAAGTAGGGGTCGAGTTAAGTGGTAAAAAAATGTTCTCTGATTTATGGGCATTTGATGACTCATTTAACAATAATGCTTCTGTAGTAACTTATGCTGATTTAGCAACAAAATGCTCTTTGGATGAATATATTACACTCAGTGCGCAAGGAAAAGTGCTCTTTAACCGACTTTTTTCAAATCCAGGGGCATTAGAAGGGAGTAAAGAAAATACCTACGCATTTTTTAATAGTGCTAAAGCGACTTTTTTGGTTGATGATAATAATTTTGTAGATGTGGGAAAATTATTGATTGTTGGTGGAGGATTATTTTCCTACTCTCCGCTGGATTTGATTAAAAATATTATAGGTCAACCACAAGGTATGTCGCTTTTTTATGGTACAGAGTTTAATGAAAGTCCATTTAGAGAAGGATCTTATGGTGTTAGTATTTCAAATTATAATAAAACAGGTACCTATAGTTTGACTTACCTTCCTGAATTTTCCCGTGTAAGGGGGGAAGTAGAAGCTCCTGATGATTTAAGTGAGTTTGAAAGAACAAATAACAAGACACGCGTATTATTAAGCTACAGCACTGCAAATACAGAGCTTTTATCAGCAACAATATCTTTTCTTGTTGGTGACATGAAATCGATTGCAGCAGGAATCTCCCATAGCTTCAGTGATGATTCTATTTTGACTGTTGAAAGTGCAGTTCATTACGGCCCTAATTGGGATAAGGTCGATCAAAATTTTATCTCTGATGTTGAGAGTTTTGAATTTCCAGGCAAAATACTCTCTGAATATGACGATAAACTCGTTGCTGAATTTGCAATAGGGCATAGACAGACATTAAAAGATAAGTCTGAAGTGGGTATTGAATATTACCACCAAACAGCAGGTTATAGTCAAAGTGAATGGCGTGGTCTCGTAAATACGATTAAATATCTTAATGGTGACTATAGAATCTATCCTGGTCATCATTTAATTCCACAAAGTGTATTTGATAAATATGCAAAGGGCCTTGCTGCAGAACTTGATACAATCAATAGACAAAAATACTTGCTACAAAGACACTATGCAACAGTTTACTACCAAACAAATAATAACAATATAGGTGATATAAATTACTCAGCATCAGCAATGATGAACTTGGTTGATTTTGGCACGTTAGTTAATGTTCAGATTGAAAAAATATTACGAGACAATATGTTGATTTACGCTGGAATGAATTCAGCTATTGGTGAAACAGATTCAGAGTTTGCCATATTCGGTCAACGATTGAATGTATATAGTGGCTTAAACTATCAATGGTAATAATTTAAAGGAGACGTAATGTCAAAAGTAATCATGTTTTCTGGTCAAGGTAGGCCAGTTATCGGTATGGGCAAAACAATCGCTGACACAACTCAAAAGACCAAGGATATTTGGGATTGTGCGACTGATTTATCTGGTATTGATATAAGAAAGATTGCTTTTAAAGGGCCAATGCCAAAATTAATTGAGACGACAAATCAACAAGTTATCGTCACTGCAATTAATTTATCTATGTTTTCAATGCTTGAAGAGCTAAAAGATGACACGATCTATTTAGGACATAGTGTCGGTGAATTTTCTGCATTATATGCCTCGGGTGCTTTATCGCTTGAGGATACTATTAAGGCAGTTGTTTATCGTTCTCAAATAATGCATAAAATCAGCTGTGAATGTAAAGCAGGAATGTATGTAGTTAAAGATTTAAGCAAGAACGAGCTTGCAAATATTCTATCTTGTAGTGAATTTAGTGAAAAACTTGATATTTGCTGTGATAATGTAAACCATCAAGTAATTGGCGGTGAAATCAAAGATTTAAAACCCTTTTGCAATGAATTACGATGCCAAGGATATGAGGTGGCAAAACTTGATGTTAGTGGTGCATGGCATACTAAAATAATGAGTAGAGGATGCGATGAGCTTTACGATGCGCTTAAAGAAGTCACCATCAATAAGCCAAAGTATTCACTTGTCATGAATGTTTCTGGTAAGGAAGAAAACAACCCTGAGCAAATAAAAACACTCATATCTAAACACCTTATAAGTACGGTTGAATGGAAGTCTTCTTTAGAAACTTGCAGAGAAAAAGGGGGAAGAGAGTTTTTAGAACTTGGCAATAAAAAAACATTCAATAGTACTTGCGAGAGTTGTTTTTCTCCATTTAGTGATTGGAATTATAAACATTTTAATGATTTAAAGTGGGAAGTTTAGAGGTTATGGATAAATATGACTCTTTGTTGAAAGGTTGTTTTTTTAGACTAAAACCGGTCATGTTCTTCCCAAAATATAAGAATATAAAGGCTAGGGACAAGCTGATTAATTCAATTAATGCGACATTCATGCTTTATGATAGCATCTTTATATTTAAAAGTAAGACAGTCAATTTCAACGATATGCCAATAGATTGAACATTAAAGCGTTCAATTTTGAATTTTGACAGAAGTTTTTAAAAATTAATCGACTATAAGTTTAGTAATCTTCTACACTTTAATGAATAGCAGATAATTGCTTAACAATCAGATTTCGCAATAAATTTAATGGTTCAAGGAAGTTGGTTTAAACGTAAAACTGTGGTTGCGGAATGTCTATCTATTGCAAAGCATCAAAGTACAGTATCATGAAAGAAAAAAATACAAAACGAAGGTTGAAAAGTAAAGTTGAACTATTCGTTACAATTTTGACGTGATCACCTCGCTTTGTTTTGTATATGACAAAGTAAGGTGAATTTTTATATCATATAATTATTAATAAATAATTTTTTCACTGAGTAAATAGGCTGATTGTGTGGGGGTAATATTGTTTTCTCTTGCATGAGCTAGATTTTCTTTTGTTTTCATTGGCACAATTTGATCTATTTTGGCAATTAAATCAGTGTATGTTGCTTTTTTACCTAAAAAATATTCTTCAGCTCCGCACATCACACCTGCAGTATTATGCCACCATTCAATTTGATATAAGATCCCTCGTAGAGCAAGCTGATTAGCCAAATGTATTTCTTCACTTTGGCTGGTCGCTCTTAGTTGATTATTGGCTGGGCCAAAAATGATTTTAAAGGGTAACTTGTCAATATTATCTTCATGAATTATTCCACCCATAGCACATGGACATAAAATATCAGCAGTAGTTGATAAAATCATATCTGGAGCAATCGCAGTAATATTAGCATTTGGATATTTTGCTTTAAATTGGATCATTCTTTGATCATTTATGTCACTAATGATAAGTTTTGCTCCTGCCTCAATAAGATGTTCTGCCATATACCAACCTACAGCACCTAATCCTTGGACAGCACAAGTCAAATTTTTTAGTGTTTTCTGCTCATCGCAAAAGTAGTGCTTAACCGCTTCTTTGAGGGCAATAAAAGTACCATAAGCAGTTGGCTTACCAGTTTCACCAAGAGGGGCATTTGGCCCCCCAGTGAATTGCACTGAAAAATATTGACTCATTACATCCGCCATTTCGGTGGGGAAATTCATATCAGGACCTGTCATGCAACGGCTTCTATCGAGTGCAAATGCTAAAAAACCCATAGCATGAAGATCACTCATATCTAGGGGATCCATATGAACAGTGGTTTTACATCCACCGAAATTGAGTCCTGCAGCTACATTTTTAAAGCTCATTGCTCGGCCTAAATTTAACCCATCAATAATGACATCAATTTCTGGTTCATCCAATCCATGTCGCCTTATACCACCTGCCATAATTGCATGTGATTTATTATTAATACCAAGTCTTAGGCTGTGTTGATTGCATATAAAACGAATATTTCTATTCTCTAGAAAATAGCATTCGATACCATGATGTTTACCTGCGCGAATTAGTTGCTTTATTTCTTCAAGATATGCATATGAGCCATATTTTTTAAATAAATCCTCGACTTCTAAAGTATTGAGATATGTTGCCCCGCTATAATAGAGGGTATCAGCATAAAAGTTTTTATTATATAGACTAAAATCTAATAGGCTATCCCACTCTTTGGCGGCAAAAAGGGAAAAATGGTTAGTTTGGTGGTCATATCTTATTTTTAAAGAAGTTAGACCTGCTTGGGCTAATGGATAGAAAAGACTTTGCTGCATAAAAACTCCAAATAATTTAAAAGGCGTAAATGTTTTATATATTTTAGCTTATCGCTTTTATCTGATTGTTATTCTTAATAAACAATATATTAGTTTATAGTAGTAAATTTTACATTTAAAAAGTATATATGTGAAAAAACTAATCCTATTATACAATAAGTAATTAAGTGAATGTTAAGATTAAATAATTGACACAAAATAGCACATCAATCCCAAACTTAACTAATTCCAATAAAATATATTAGAAATATTGATTGTGATAATCACGATTAGTGAGCAGTTCAAAGTCCCGAAGTTAAAAAATTATTTATAAAATCTTTTAATATTAAATAAAAAAAACGCCTTATTGTAAGATAAGGCGTTTAAACACAATACTAAAAAATATGCTATTTTATAGAGAGGTATTAGAATTCATAGCGAAGTCCTATCGTACCTTTTACGTTGCTATAGTCATTTTTACCTTGCTGCGTATTAACTTCTGCAAAGGTTGACAAATTAGAGGGCATGTTTATATTTATCCCTAATTTAAGGTCAAAAATATCAGATGGTTTATCAGAAAAATAACGCTTATCATCGAAATTAATAGCAGCTTTTACGTCATCATGAATCCAATTAATCCCGGTATAACCAGTCAATTGCAACTGACTTTCTGTCAAAGTATTGTAGCGAATTTCTGTCCCTAAACGTGTCACTAAACCATCAACAGTAGGGTGGGTTATTAGGGTGCCATTACTTTCTAATATATCATCAGCGCGATGTCTTTTGTAGGTTATTTGTGTTTGTGGGATCACATCTACATATTGATTATCCTCGGAATAAACAGTTAAAGGAAGCCCACCTTCTAAAGAGACTGCAAACGCGTTGGCATCATATGTTTGTGCATCACTTACATCTTGTCCAGCTACTTTATTACTTGCCCAGCTATATTGTAATGAACTATCAATATAAGCTGGATTATGTAAAGAAAATGCGTTGGTTAAATAAGTACCATATGTACCAATACGATAGTTGTCTTGGCTTGTATTTGCCACAAAATCAGTCACATCACTCGTATTACTTGAATGGCCAGAACCAATTGCACCAAATAAGCCTGAAGTAAATCTGCTATTAGAATTATCTATTTCAAAAAGATCACTACCAATTTCCACATATGAACTGTAAAGTCTTTGACTGATAGTATTAGCTGCACGACTATCTGTAACACTCCCAACAATTTTACCCCATACCGGACTGTTTGGATCTTGTTTAATTTGATTGATTCTATCACTGTAGCTATTATTTATCGTAGCAATTGCCATGTCCACATTGGCCAAATAAGCACCAATCTCAGGACGTATCGCCATCAAATTAGATTGAAGAACCCAATTTGTGTCTTGTTGAACTAACTGATAATCGTAACTGCCTGCAACCACTCTATTACCCAAAGCAAAAGTGCCTGCTGAATTGCCATTAATCGTGATTAATTCTATTCCTTTTTGAGTTTGAGCACCTTTTCCACCTGCATTTTGTACATAGACTGTAGTATGACCACTTGTATTACCATTTATAGAGAGTTTATCGGTGATAGAGTCATCACCTGCTAATACTGTGTTAAAAATTAAATCACTTCTTGCATCATAGTTACCTTTGACGATCAAATTATTACCGACCTTTGAACCAGCTAAGGAAACAATATTAAAGTTATTTAGGTTACCATTAATTTCTAACACTTGCATGTCATCACTGATATCTGCAGCGTTACCTACCAATAATATACCCTCATTAGTTACATCACCTAAAATAGAACCTGCACCACCAGCGAAAGCATTGTCTCTGATATCAAGTGCTTTGATCATTGCATCGTTACCAGATAATATTAAAGTACCAGCATTTACTGAAAAAGTCTCAAGTTTTGAAAAATCTTTCGCTATTCTCAAGATCCCATCACCTAGTTTATTGATTAGCCCTGTACCGGAAATGTTTTGAGAAAGTTCTTGATCAAGGCCGGTTAAATTAATGCTTAAACTGCCATTGTTATTTATTGATGCTTGACCTATATTTTTTAGGTTATTTAGGGTGAGTTCACTATTGGAATCAATATTAAATATACCTGCAAATTTTTCACTAATACCATCAAGTGTTGCTTTACTGCTAACTAAATTGACATTTCCTTCACCAGACAATGCATTTTTAACTAATGAAGTCGCTGAATTTAACTCAAGCGTAGCCCCGTTACTGAGATTTAATTGGCCAGAACCAAGATTAGCTTTTTCATTTAAAACCACCATTGCATCTTTCGCAAGATTAACTGCTGCCGTTAAGGTGTTATTTTCTCTATTGAATGTAAATTCTCCAGAGTTAATATTAAATGTCCCAGCACCTGCCAAAGTGCCATTTATTGCAGATACTTTATCATTTGAACCATTGAAATTAAGTACACCATTATTTATATCTAAACGACTAGTATCATTTAAGTCGATAGAAGTGATATTTTGTGTTTTACCATTTAGGTCAAAAACTGCATCTATCACAGTAATACTTCCAAATTGACTAATTGAGTTATCTGCACCTAGCTGAATTGAACCATTTCTTAAAATAGATCCACCAGTGTTATCATTTTGGCTGTTAGAGATAATAAGAGGTTTATCACTTGCACGTAATTCCACAGACCCTTCACCCGTGATTCGAGCCAAAAACTGGTTATAACTTGATCCAACTGCATCAATAATAAGTTTATCTATTGATTCAACTTGAGTTAACAAGTAAGTGACATAAAGACCATTTTGTTTTAATGACTCATTAATAGTTTTGTCAGCAGCAATACCGATATAATCATAAGTGGCGTTTATTTTATTTTTGTGACTGTCATAAATTGGTTTCTTGATATTTTCACGACTTTCACCATCAACGGTCAATTTTAATATTTGACCTGGAGTCGAAACAGTTTCAGATTTTACAACAAGAAAACCTGTTGAGGGATCTAACCTATTTTGTTCTAGTAGATTTTTTTGTACATCGGTTGCATTAGGTTCTGCTAACTTTGCACCAATTAAATTCACTTTCCCACTATTCATAGAGTTATCAACACTCAAGTTAGTAACACTAAGCACATGTGGTGTCGTTGGGTTTTGCATAGAAATACTTAATTCACCACCAAAGATATCTAAATTATTTATTTCGTGATCAGATCCAATATTTGCAACACTTCCTGTTCCTAATGAGAGGGTCCCCTTAGCGATACCCTTGCGGTTATTCTCATCATCAAGATCGAATATAGCGTTCGTTAATGCCAATGTTCCTTCGAATCCATCACTATCTTGATTTTGACTGAAACTGAATTTATTGCCTTCAGTATCGATATTGATTAGTCCGTTACCTTTAAGTGTGTTATTGATAGTTGTGTCAATATTATTCTTAAAATTTAATGTACCCTCTATATTGTATTTCGCATTACCTAAGCTAGATGCTAGATTCAAAGAAGCATTAGTATGAACATTCATTTGGCCTTTGAAGGGTAAAATATTTTCTAAAGTAATGTTCTTTCCATTGATGTTCACGTTGCCATTACCTACAATAGCATTTTTAAATGAACTATTTACAAAATCTAGTGATAGGTCACTATTAACTGAAATAGTTCCAGTACCAGCTGCAGTAGCCGATTTTAGCACTAGTTGACCTTTTTGTAAGTCAGTGCCTCCAGTGTATGAATTATCACCTAAAAGTGTTGTTTTACCTGTTGAATTGACTACAACGTTACCAGTCCCTGAAATGAGCTTTGAAAATTCATAATCACTGTCTTTAGCAAAGATAAGTTTTGAATTATTGATAATATTTGATGTCAAATCGGCATTTTTAATCAAAGTCATACTACCAGAGTTAATGAGTGTATCCCCGGTATAGCTTTGGGCATTTTCAATAACAAGATTACCCAGACCTTCTTTGGTTAGAGAACCTGTACCTGTGATAATTGCATTGTAAATCGCCTCTGAATTGTTATTAAAAAGAAGTTTACCATTGTTTAGAACATTGCCTGAATAACTTGCACTAGCTTCTCCATTGCCTATTTGAAGCGTACCATTACCTTCAATGGTTGTTTTACCTGTGAATTTATTGTCACCAGCTAAAACTACATAATCTGAGACAGTTAAAGCTCCTTTGTCATTACCGGTGAATGTGCCATTGAAATTAGCTGAGGTTAAGTTTAATTCACCATTGTTGATGTCGAATTGACCACCTCCTGTTAGATTTAGTAGTGTTAAAGTAGAATTCAGCATATCTACTTTAGCGTTATCTGTAATAGATAATTCACTTGTATTACCCAAGGCATTATTTGCCCCCAATTGCAAAGTACCACTTGTTACCACAGTTTTACCTGAATAACTATTCTTTTCATTGTTGATGCTAATTGCTTGATTATCTTTAGCTTGTATTTCAATTCCGCCAATACCTGAGAGTAAGGCATTGACACTATTACTGTTGCTGTTTTGATTATTAAATACAACATTCGTTTTAGAAATAAGTTCTTTTAGAAGCACGTCAACATAAATACCAGGACCATTAGCGCCATCAATCGAGCTAAGGGCAACATAGTCGTAAATAGTATCTACCAGATTACCGAAGCCATCACTTACATTAGTAAACTGAATACCTTTAAGTCCATCATTACCATCGATAGATAATTGTAATTGCTTATCACCATTGTTGATTGATGTTGCGCTTATCAATTGAATCGCTTTACCAGAAAGTGAGCTGTCACTGTCTAGGAAGTTTGTTGAAGTTTCAACAGTTGATTGGGTTGGACGGTTTAAATTGATTAATCCGGCAATATTCAATGTTGAATTATTTAAACTGTCAACATCAAGATTTTTTACTGTTAATAAAGGTGAATCTGTAGGTCCATTTAAGGAGAAATTCAAATTGCCCCCTGCAATAGATAAATCACCTATAGTAGTATCTTTATCAATATTAACTACACCACCTTCATTTAGGATTAAATTCGCATTACTTAATGCAGATGTATTATTTTCATCTAATTTAATTGTACTGTTATTTAGGGCTATGTTGCCACTGAATGTATTGACAAGTGTGTTATTAAAATTGAAATAATCTGCATTATTAATAGAAAGCGTCCCCATTCCTGATAATGCGTTATTCAGTGTGTTTACCCCATTTAAAGAAAGAAGTCCATTATTGGTAATTGTACCAGAACCAAATCCCCCCTCCAGTGAGGTATTAAGTTCCCCAGAATTATTGATTACCCAATTGCCATTGAAGTTTTTATTGTTATTTACTAAATTGATTTTTCCATTCAATGAAATGTTACCAGTGCCTTCAATCGTATTATTGAAATCACTGGATGAGTTATTCTGATTTGCAATAGTTAAATGAGCACTATTAAGATTAAATAGGGTACCTGTCGCAGCACCTAAATCGTTAAGGCTTAGGTTAGAATTTATAATATTTGCTATTTGGAAATCTAGCCATAAATTATCTAAGCTCAAATTAAATGTCTCGCCATCTAACCCATTTTTCATAGATAAGTTCAGTATATTTGCTCCAGCACCTGCATTTAATTGCTTGTTTACTGAGGAGGTAGTCAAGTTAGTTAAATTAAAAACATCATTACCGCTACCTGTGGTAATGATGTCATTGATCAAAGCGGAATCTATTATATTTACAATGTTGTCACCATTAGCCAAATCAAAAGATAAATTACTAGTCGTATTATCTTTTAATGTTAATATATCTATGGCATCATTACCTATATATTGACCCGTAACATTAGATTTACCGCCTAAAGTTATATTGTTTGGACCTTGGAGAAGTGTAATGTCGCCAAAGTAAATAGCATCATCATAAAAATTAAGAGAGGTATTTGCCGTTTGAGATTTGATATTTCCTGTTAGTGATCCTGTAAGATTATAAGTAGTATTTCCTTGATTATTTATCTCAACATTGCCTATAATTTCGCCAGTTTGATTGACGACTTTATCATTTATACCACTAATCAACAGCGCATTTTTACCAGTGCCATTAAACTGAAAATTATCATTTATTGTCAACTCTGATGTATTTGCGCTATCCAAATATTTTAATGCATAGCCAAGAGCATTCTCTGACATATTAATCGTAATAGTTTTATCAAAATCCCATCCACCATTCAAAGTAAGCCCATTCGCCTCATCTGAGACATTTAACGTAAGTTTCTCAATAGTCCATGATGCTAAATCATCTGCAGTTACTAAAATACCAGTTGCTTTTTCTGATGCATTGATAACTAAATCATCTAGAGTTAATTTCCTTAAGCGATTCAAGCCTGTTGATTGGTTTTTAGCATTAATTGTACTTTCTCGAAGTGTGATAATGCTATTGTTATCAGATATAATGCCACTCTCAACTTTATTATTTAAAGTAAGTATAAGATTCTTTATGTCTGTTATACCTTTATTAAGAATCGATAGCCCAGCAGTACCATTAGAATCTAGTGTAATATTTCCACCTGATATTTTGCTGTTAAGATTACCAGATACTAAAACACCAATACCAGAATTTACATTGATATTGCTGTCAGTTAAATTCAGGGATAAGTCTGTGGCATTTTGAGTGTCAGCCGTCAGACTGATACCATTGATGCTACTATTGATTGTCCCTTTGTTTGTAATTTCGTATGAACCTTGCCCACTTTTTGTTGAAAATAAAATACCATTTTGCGCATTTATATTGCCGTTGATATCATTTAAAAGTACTAGATCTCCTGTTCCATTCATTGTTGTCACAATACCATTCGCATTTGTTGCATTTAAAGCAGCATCACTACGAATATAAACATTACCGTCAATATTATTGTTTTTGATAACCTTAATTCCTGCGCTATTAGCTCCGGTATAAGCTAACTTAGAACCTGTACCAATATTCAAGACAACATCGCCACTTGTTTTGCTTCCATTACCAAGGCCGCCACTGTTATCACCACCTAAATTACTGATACTGTCTCCGATAAGAGCTTCTCCATTATAATTAGCAAGATCTAGCACAACACCCTTATTAAAACCAGTAACATCATCATAAGAACCAAGCTCTAAACCGTTATTTGAGCTACCAAAGGTATTTGTGGAGGTGTGTAATTTAAATTTAGCTCCATCATGCATGACATACTTATAAGCGCCATTGTTATTAGTTGCACCAAGGGTAAATTTGGTGACTTTAGCCGATAAGTCAGCTGTGCTTTCAAAAGTCATTATGTTATAGTCATTAGCAACATTTGACCAAAACACAGTATTGTAAGCACCTTGTGCACCATCTGTAAATATGTCAAATTTACCTTTAAAACGCAGAGGACCACCTTGGACTATTTGATGGTTTACGTCGTAGGTAAAATTGAGCTGCTTATTAATATCCCCAAAGATAACCTCAGCTTTAGGGTTGCCCAAAGCAGAAGCGCCAGCAACCCCCATGATGGCATACATACTATTAGAAAATTCATCTATTTTATTAAATTCAATATCTATTGCAGCATCTTTATCTACTCGAACAACAGCTTCTAAAGCCGCTTCGGAAGAAACTAATTTTTTAAAATTTTCAAAAGTGAAAGAACCTTTTTGTTCATTCCATTCCGCAGGTGTACGAGTAGCAAAATTAAAATCGAATGTTGCAGCATCTAAGCTAAAACCGTTACCATCAATAACGATATTTTTTCTGTTCGATTCGACCATTTTTACAAAAACATCACTTGTTAATTTAATGTCATTTGCTAGCACTAAACGAGTAATTTTGCTACTTGTATTATTTAGAACCGCATTCAAATCAGCCGTATTTTTAACAATTGTGCAATTCATTTCAATTGAGCACGAATCCGTAGTTACAGCAAGTACCTCTGAATTTGATATGCCTAGAATGCCTAGACTTAATATTGCATAGCCTAGAGATTTTGTCATATTCAATGATGGACGCCTGTAAGTATTGGTGTTCAAGCTTGTGGATGAAAAATGATTATTTATTAAAGTGGCTATTTTTGTGCGTTTCATAGTTTTCCCTAAATGTTGGCTGTAAGTATAAAAAATTGTTTAAAAATATTAAGGCTTTAAAGGATTAAAGTGTTATGGTATTAAAGTGATAAAGCGATTGTATATTGTTTATCTTTCATTTTACTTATATTTTAATGAGTTAGAAAGGTTTTTAGTGTAAAGTAAGGATAAGATTTATTTAAATTACCCACATAAAAGACAACAGAATTTACATTTTGAAATTTTGAATGCATAAAAATCATGCATATTCTTTTAAAGGCATTGAGGATGTGGGATTTTATTCTGTAAAGAAAAGTAAATGAAAGCTGATTAAAAGCTTAAAACAATAAAAGTCAGTCGTATAGGGATGTAATTAATTTAAAATTAGTTATATACTTTAATGAGTAATTCAAAAGATCAATAATATCGTAATAAATCAACTTTTAAATGAGGAAATTGACTATGCAAAATAACTATCCGTTATTTTATAAAAATCCTGCAGTTCTAAATACTCGTGACCATGCAAAAATAGCTATAACACAAGAAATTGATTTTTCTTTTGCAAAAGAAACTATAATAATCCCAGTTGTTGTTTCAGAATTTATGCCCTTGATCAGACATTATCCTATTGTATTTACGCAATCGGAAAATCCTAGTGCAGTAGCCATCATGGGGATAAAGCAAAATGAGAATCTATTTGTTAATGACGGACAATGGAAGGCAGATACTTACATTCCTGCGTATGTAAGAAGATATCCATTTATTTTCTTTGATGCTAATCAAGAGGATAATAAAACACAACAATTTTTAGCTATAGACTTAGAGGCAAAAATAGTCGATTTAGATAATAGCACATTAGCAGAAGATAGATTTTTATTTAATAAAGAAGGGGAGCAAACAGATTTATTAAAAGCAGCACTGACTTTTTGTGAAAATTTCCATAGAGAAGGAATGATCACACAAGAATTTATTAAAGCATTAAAGCAGCATGACTTATTGCAATCTAATTCATTGAACATGAAATCACCTTCTGGTGAAGAGCAGAAAATTGATGGATTTATGTTGATAGATCAAGCTAAATACCAAGCTTTATCAGATGATACATTATTAGAATTTCAAAAGAAGGGGTGGGCAGCTCTCATCACACTTCAAATGGCATCATTACAAAATTGGCAACTTTTGTTTGAGGCACACATAAAGGCTTCATCTAATGCGTAATTGCCTTTTTTAAGTTCGGATATACAACCCTAAAATTATAAGTGCTCTTTTCATACTAGGTGAACGGAGCACTTAATGTGCCCCGAACCTCTTTTTAAAAACTACTGATAGCTTAAAATATTACAAGCATCTCATTCTTTGTATGGTGCAGAATGAAAATCTTTAACAACAAATTCACTCTTATCTAAAAACTTATAGATATTGAGTGTTATTATATTAATAATCATTTAGCAAGTTGCTAATTATTTTAAAGAAATTTACTTCTTAAAATACATAAAAAAAATTTGTGTTAGTGCAAATTGTTGATGATAAATATTAAAATAAGTAGTATTCAAGTTAATAATAGTAATTTATCTCAGTTGAAATAACCTGATCGCGCTTTTCATTGTTAATATTTTGCTGATGTGGATCAAAATATTGAACAGAGAAGTCAAAATCTTTATATCTATATCTTAATTCAAACCAGTTTACAAAACTGTCATCTTTTAAGTCGTACATATTAAAGGCACTGAATTTCAAATCATCAATAAGGAAATTATTCCAATCAATGCGTGTAAATGTTGCATATTTACCGAAAAGTCTTTGATTAATTAATTTTAGTTGTCTTAATTGCTGATATCCAGTAGGAGTAATTTTTTGAAGGGTTAAAATCTCATCACGACTTAAACCACTGTCATCATATAAAAATTCACCAGTGACAGTAAAGTCTTCGAGTGGAGTCCATCTAGCCCCTAATGCAAACTGTGTATGCCAATCCTCTTCATCATTATTAATAAGAAGATCATATGTAGACGTTTTTTCTCCTGTAGACAATTCACCATAAGCAACAATATCATCTTTAAGTGGGAATGATAGGTTAAAACCAAATTGTGGATGATCTTCCTTTGAAAGATAGACCAATACTTCTGTAGAAAGATTGGTAATATATTCTAAATGAAGCGATAATATAAATCTTAAATCAGGATTAGTATTTGCTAATTGTAAGTTAGCGCTATTGTCTGATCCTACATCCGAAAGTTTTGGACTGATAATCAAATTAAGAGCACTTTTATCAAAAAATTTGCTCAAATTTAATGAAACATTACCTAAACGTGCCTTTCTACTCACTTCTGGATCAAAAGAAACATTTTGAGTGGTTTGTTCTACAGCAAGATAATCATTTGGATTATAACCAATTGCAATACCTTTACGATTATTTATTCTTCCTACATCAACAATAAAATTTTCTGCCACAGTACTTGAAACATAGGCTTCTTGCAAATAATTTGTTGTTTCTCTATTTTCTATTCTTTTGGCTATATCTGTACTTAATCTATTACGTATCAAAAACTTTATTTTTTCATTATATTGGTGTTGCCACGTAATGTTTATTGCACCTTTTAAGGTATCATTGCGCCTCTGATGTGTATATTTTAAGTCGCCTGTTACATTTAAATTTCTAGATTTATATTTTTGAGGCTTAGGGGATTCTTTTTTTATTTCATTATCAGAACTGTCAATGTTAGGGTTTTTATTAGCTAAGTCTAAAGCATTATTTTCAGAATTTGATAAAGATAAAGTGCTTATGTCGGTCTCAGATGAGCTTGTGTTATTTATTTCTGCGGTTAATTCAAATTCGGCTGTGTTATTAGCTGAAGTTGAGGATGGTGTCGTCGATACACTATCAGCTAAATCTAAAGCAGACATTTCATTTGAAGTAAGGTTGCTTGCTGCGGGTGGATTTTGTGCTGATTCAACAGTTTTTTCTGAATTATCGTCACTAGCTGCGACTAAAACATTGGATTTACTTGAAGTAGTGCTAGTTTCAGCGAATTGTTCAGACAATATAGGCGAGTTTTCGTTTGCAGACTCAATGAGTGCACTCTTGTCATCTACACTTTCACTCTTTGATAGTGTTTGTTGTTCACTAGGTTCTAAAGTAGCTATTTCATCTAACGGTTGATGATTATTAACTCCGCTCACTGTATTAGTTGATTGACTCTCATTCACAGTGACATCATTTTTTTCTTTATTTTGGCTAAGCTGGCTGTTATTACTTTTTAAATTGTTCTTATCAATCTTTTTTGTTTCTTCTTTGCTAGGGATATTAGTATTAAGATAATGAGAAAAATCAAATATAAAAACATTTGATATGATTGAATTTGCAAAGTTAAACGAATCATATTTTTTGCAAACAAGAGACGCCAAATAATTTTCCTTTGGTTTAAAATCCTTACCCCAAAATATGCCATGCAACTTATGAGATTGCCAATAGCCATCTACCGTATTAACTTGGCTATTGGCCTTATTTAAAGAGCATAAGGCTAGAAAAATAAATGTTGAGTGACTGATTTTCATTTTGCGTCTCTTTGGTAAGTAGACTATTAAGAATAATAAGAATAATAAGAATAATAAGAATAATAAGGAATAATAACTCACATCCTTACTGATGTTATTTTTTTAATTTATATTGGGTAAGTACGCACGTTGAAACCAAGCGTCAGAAATATTTTCCAACTGATGATTTGACGTTTGCATTATGGTAACCCAATTAGGATTCACTCCATCAATTATAACGGTTTCAGTTGGTCTTGATAGCCCTTCAATAGTTTTAAATCCTCTATAATATGCAGTTTTGAGGAGTTCACCACTTTTGGTATAAAACTGTGCTTTTATAGGTGAATTAGTATTTGCATCAATCCAATACAAAATCCTGTAGTAAGTTACATTAGCATTTTTGGCGTTAAGCTCTAGTAAATTAGCATTTCTATTTTGCTTGTCACCATCTGTTATTTGCTCTTCTTTGACAAGAGATGCATTATAATCAAGCGCCCATACGGAAGTGACAACGTCACCATTTGCTGCTTGTCCTGTTAAACGTTGCTGTGGAGAAATTGGTACGCTAGCGCTTGTTTTGGGGTCAAAAGCCCAAAGATTATCTTCATTTTTAAGCATTAACTTACCCTGATCCCTAGAAGGCTCTAAGTATTTAAGCAATGTTTTAAATTGCATTTGGTCATTGTCTCTTTTTGAAAAGAGTTTTAATACTGTTTGAGCATCTAAACTTTTATTTTTGTAGCTAGATATTTGAGCATTCAATGTAAATGAATTTCCAGGGGTTCTGATACTGTCGCTTTTTTGTAGCATCGTTTGAGCATCAGAAGAAGCGTAAACTTGAATTGACACAAAAAATATGAGGGTTGAAATTAAATATCTAAACATGAAAAGTTTCCTGTAAGTTAGTTTTTATAAATGTTTAAGAGCCTTAATAATAGTCATTTTAGATGCTCTTTGCGCAGGGAGAATTGACGCAAAGATCGAAATTGCTATCATTAAAAATATTGAAAGTAAAATAATTTCATAGTCAGTCCATAGGTTTATGATAATCAATTGGGGATTAACTACACCGGGCGGAAACCATGTCATTTCAGCCTTGTTAATAAAAAAAGTTACACAAAGTGAAAAAATAATCGCTACAAAGCTACCAAATATACCTAAAATTGTACCTTCCATAATAAATAACATACGAACACCGTTTTTGGTTAAACCAAGTGCACGGGTAGTCCCTATGTCATTAATTCTATCCATGACCGACATATTGATAGTATTTGAAACTGTAAAAGTCACAACAATTAAAATTATGACCAGTATAAAACCGAAAATACCATTAAACATATCAACAATTTGCAGATAAATTGGTTGAATCGAATAAAAATCCTTAATCGTCAAAGATTGATCAGGAAATTGATCTTTTAGTATATCATTAATTAAGACTCTAGCCCTGTCCATATATTCTGTTTTGTTCAGTTGAATAATGATGCTAGTTGCGATAGGGGCTTCATCATATAGAACAAGTGATTGAAGTAAAGAAAGATCCATTCCAACATAAATATCATCTAACTCGCGAGAGCTTTGTTTTTCGATACCAATTACTTCAAGTCTACCAATATTGGGCATACCTGATTGTGTTGTAATAAGAAGATCTATTAGTCTCTTACCAGAATTAATTGGACTTTCACTAGTCAAATCAATAATATCATCGGGTAGTCTAGCCTGTTCTAAATTAGAAGGTGCTGAAGAAGTGATTTCTGGTTCACAAGGAACTGGATAATCTTTTGGAAGAAGATCACACATTCTCAGTACTAAAGCAAGACCACTGCCAATCGTTATGTCATTTTCTTTAAAATCAGCTGGCCAAGCGTCAATTTTAGGAAGCCTTAAATTATTGGGGTTCCAAACTTGCATTTTTATTTTGTCTTGAACATTAAATCCATTGACCCAAACAGTTCTTGTAGCGTCATTAAAGGTATAATTAGCAATACCACTCGTGGACAGATGCCCTGTGACCACAGTGGTCATTTTTGCTAATTCATCATTTGATTTAAGAGCATTTATTACTTTTTCATAATCTTTAATGCTGTATTTTGTGGGATTACCTTTCCCATAGACAAGAAAATCACTATGTTGAATTTGTAGGTGTCCAAATGATCTGACAAAAGCCGTTTCAAGAGAATATTGAATAGATGTATTGTAGCCTGCAAAAATAATCAAGCTTGTTAAACCTATGGTGATGGTGAAAAGTGTTGAAAGACTTTTTCTCCAATGCCTTATTAGGTTTCGAAAACTCATGGTGAAAAGTATCATTGCTATAAAAAACCTTTATATTGATTGTTAGTGTATTAATTAAATTAATTATATTAATGCAGAGATTTTAATTGCATATTCTCAAAGGCGTTAATTGTATTTTTAATGGAAACTGAAATTAAACATACCTTTAGATTTAATGAGGGTGGGAAGAAACAACACAACCATCTTTTATAAATATGGATTCATCAGCTTGGTTTATTATACTTTCATCATGGGAAGCTAAGACTAGCGCAATATTATGATTTTTTATCATGTTTTGCAGTAGATTAATTATATCTATTCCTGTTTGACTATCTAGATTGGCTGTAGGTTCATCAGCAATAATTAACCTTGGGTTGTGAACGATTGCCCTAGCTATTGCCACTCTTTGCATTTGTCCGCCAGAAAGTTCTCTTGGATAGTGATTTAATTTATTATCTAATTGAACTTCTTCAAGTGCCAACTTAGCCCTTTTTTTGCGCTCTTTTTTGGAAACCCCTTGAAGCATTAGGGGGTATTCAACATTTTCAGATGCAGTGAGAATGGGTAATAAATTAAAACTTTGAAAAATAAAACCAATATGATTTCTTCTAAAAAAACTTAATTCTTTATCGCTCTTTTTAGTGATGTCATAATCTTCAAAAACAATTTGACCTTTTGATGGCAAGTCCATAGCGCCAATTAGATGTAAGAGTGTACTTTTCCCACTGCCTGATTTTCCAGCAAAAACAGTAAATTTACCTTTAGAAATATTCAAGTTAATATTATTGAGAGCAGTAAAAGGTAAATCTTTATTTTGAGAATAAACTTTTGAAACGTTGGTGATTTTTATTAGAGTATTTGTCATTATAGTAAAATTCTTTGAGCGTGATAAAAAAATTAATAAAAGTTGGTGTTTTTCGCGATAATCGGAATAAAAATTAAAAATTAAAAAATAAAAAATTGATCGATAACATCAAAATTTAATTATCTGGCTTATTGTTGTTTAAACTAGCTTGAAATGATAGCAAACTATAATTGTAAGTTTTTAGTAGCGTATGAAAAAAGCATTTAAGTAAACAATGAAATAATAATGCAACAAATGATCTCTAATAAAACATAAGCTACCTTTTGTTATAGTTGCTAGCTTCATGAGTAAGATAAAACTTAATCAAAAGCTATTTGTAACTAATGCTTTGATATCAAAATGACATTTCTTGATAAGCTTAGCCATCTATTATACCAACTTGTAGTAGAACGTGTAGTTTATTTTTGATTGTTTTGTAAATTTTAGTATAATTAAGATGCTTTTAATGTTTTAAGTGTCCAAGTATGGTCTTTTGGGGACCTTTAATTTTAAAAGCGTTAAAATTGTTTTTATGATTGATTTGTGTGTAGCTTTTATTATAAAATTATCAACCATTGTCCCCATAGTTAAATGGATATAACAAGCCCCTCCTAAGGGCTAGTTGCAGGTTCGATTCCTGCTGGGGACGCCACTCAAATATCCTCACTTATTCTTACATGTTCTTTTATCCGTAAAATTCGCTTTTAAGACATCGACTTAACGTATCTTTTGTAAATTTTATGTTCTCAAATGTTCTCACTTATTCGGTCATATTCCATTGCAATAGTTAATAATAGTAACATTGATAGTAACACGGAGTGGAGTGTAAATTCTTATGTTACTATTATTGGAGAGCTTATTGAAATGGCTAGAAAAATCAAACCTCTTACTGATACCGAAATTAAACAATCAAAACCAAAAGGCAGTGATATTACTCTTTTTGATGGTGATGGCCTAGAGTTACTAATTAGGGTTAACGGCACTAAGACTTGGCGGTTTAGGTACTATGCACCGTTGACAAAAAAAAGGGCTGTAATCACAATTGGACAATATCCAATTATATCGCTGAAAGATGCAAGAAATAAAAAAATAGAGTTTTTAGAACATTTAACAAATGGCGAGGACCCTCGTAATTCAATTGAAATGCAAAGAACTAAAAAACATACCCTTGAAAAAGTGACATATGATTTTTTTGAAATTTATAAAACAAAAGGGCATACCGAAAAGACATTAAGCCGCTTTATTCGCAATATGGAATTGCATATTTTACCGCACCTTAAAGATGTTGATATTGAAAAATTAAGCCCTCAAATGGTTTTACCAATCTTAACATCACTTCAAGCTAAAGGCACCATTCATAATGCTAATAGAACTGCTGAACAGCTAAATAAGATAATGGAGTACGCTCAAAATATGGGCTTAATATATGCAAATCCTTTAAGCAAAATAAAAATGATGCTGATGCCTGACCAAACAGTTAATCGTGTGACCCTGTCACCTAAAGAATTGCCGATATTGATGGATGTTATAATTAATGGGTTTATTAATTTACAGACAAAACTTGTGCTTGAATGGCAGTTATTGACTATGACAAGGCCAAAGGAAGCCGCAACAGCTAAGTGGGAATATATAGATTTTGAGAATGCCACTTGGACTATTCCTGCCAGCGATATGAAAATGCGCAAAGAGCATACAGTAGTATTATGCAAACAAGCATTAGTCGTATTAGAAGTAATGAAATTTGTGAGTTTAAGCAATATTTATGTGTTTCCTAATCGTTCGGACATCAATAAGCACATGTCAAAAGAATCTGGTAATAGCGCATTAAAAAATAATGGATTAAAAGGTAAGATTCAAGCACACGGAATGAGGGCGCTTGCTAGCACGATTTTGAACGAGGAGGGGTTTGACCCTGATCTAATTGAAACGGCTCTTAGCCATACCGATAGCAATACAGTAAGAGCCGTTTATAATCGAAGTCAATACATTGAAAGAAGAAGGGTAATGATGGAGTGGTGGGGTAATCATATTGAGTCTGCCATTGGAACTACAGCAGCTAAAGAAGCGTTAAAATTTAAGCTTAACAAACATGACTAACCCTGTGGGATTCAATCCATTCTTGTACTTCAGTAGTAACATAAGCCTTTCTTTTAGTCCCAAGCAGTACTGGTTTAGGAAAGGTTTCATTTCTTCTTAAAAATGCGATAAAAGCAGAACGACTGTTATATCGCATTAATTCCATAACTTCTTTGGTTAATAAATATTTCTTTTCCATATAAGCTCCTAAAATAAAAAAGCCACCTTATTGGTGGCCTGTTAATCAGTTTCCATATCATTAATTAGCGTTCGTTCAAATAACACCTGACGCATAATTCGTTCAGTTTCTGCAAAATCCAGATCATTAAAAGGACTATACTTATGAATATAAGCACGATCAATAGCACAGCATGGATCACTTACTTGCCACGCTTCGATGAAATGGTTTGTCACCAAATATTTTTTGTTAACCAAGTACCCACCCTCGACAATTTCTATTAATACTGCAGGTTCAATATTCTGTTCAGCGTAAATACCAAGAATAAGATCGCCAAAATGGACTGTATCCAATGGAGTCCAGCCGTTCTTTTTGCATATTTCGTTATGCTTAGCTCTGAATTCATCAGGGCTTCGGCACTCATAAAAGGATAGGTTAATAGCTTTATTCATCCGACCTCCAAATAACAGATGATTCTATTTCATTCCCCCATGCATCCCACCCATCAAATTTTTGTCTGGCAAATAATTCAACGCGAGGGATATCACCAAGTAAACGTTCCAAAGCTTGACGAATTTCATCAGGTTTTTGGCTGTGCTCACGTCTTGGGGCTGTTATGTGTTGGCAAATGCTAGCATCAAATCTAGGTGGTAACTTGCCTTTGACAGCAAACAAACAATCTTCACTGTTCGCTCTGGTCATGTGTCCCATACCAATTGCGCTGTTTCCCTTATTTTTATTTGTTTTATGCCATGTAAAACCTTTCATTGTCATTAAACGAAAGCCCCACATTTCAACCACTTTCAATGCTTCAAGCGGTTGAGTTGGAACCCACCACATCGCAAGCAGGCAAGACTCTGCACTAATTTGATGAACTGGTAACCGGCAGATGTCTATCACACTCATCGTTGAGTACTTGAAATCTGCACCACGTTCACCGCTTTGGCACTTATCTCGGTATTGCCATGGTGGATCTGCGTAGATTAGGGTATATTTTTTCATATAAACCTCTTTTTTAGGCAATAAAAAACCCTCACTAGGAGGGCTATTTTTGTTTTTTGCAAAATAAAAATTGCTGTTCTGTTAAAGCTATTTTTCCTTTATTACTTAAAGAATCTAAGCATTGCTGATGAATGAATTTTTGATCATCTTTTTGCTTGTTGTAATAAATAGTTAAAATGCTAATAAGAAAAAATGAAGACAATAAAACTATGTAAGGTATATCTCTCATATGAGCCTCAAATTTTAATTAACGTAATGTGAAATGATATAAATAAATGTACCTACTAAAGTGCAAAATATAATTGCTTCTTTTCCACTCATGCTATTTTCCTTTTGATTAGAATGAAATAGCTGAGAAAAGAAATCAGCTATTTACATTTTATTAAAGTCACTTTTTCCGCATAACTAAGCGGTATCTTGGAAAAAATTAAATCATTTGAATTGATTGGATTAATAATTTTGAATGCCGCTTTCTTGTTTTCACAATATCTAACAATATGACTCCCATCATAATGAGATGCCACTATCCCACCATCATTTAATTTGGTAAAAGATGTAAATGGTATTTGATAGAATATAAAGCCATAGAAAAATGATGCAGTCATAGGGGCTAACAAAAGCATCGTTGCGTAAGAATACACATTTATTCTATATATCGTTCTGTTGTGGAGTTTTTTTTTGATAAACCCCCTTTCACAAATGAATTGGATGTTTTTTAACACATTCAGTGTGATTGAGAATGATACAAATATAGTAAAAATAATATGTCCAATTGGAAGATACATTAATATAACGATAAGTATAAAATTAATTGCGAACCATCCATTTAAAGCTAGTACCATGTTTTTTTCATAGTTTTCGCTCATAGGCAATAGCAAATATACGAAACCGTTTACAATAATTCCCATTATTACCCAATGCATTATTTGATAATAATTAATAAGCCACATAATTTGCTTAATAGTCATAATATTATTAAATAGTAGTAGTATGAAAATAAATAAAAACGCAGAGAAAAACATTATATAAGCAAGATTAAAGAGGGCTTTTTTTGGTTTTTTATATCTTAAAAGGGTGCAATCAATTAATAAACCGGCAACCAAACAAAATATTATTAAAGGGAGTGTTCTTACTGAATATAAAAGGGCATCAGTAAAAGAGAACTTTAATAATGAAAATGGGTATCCAAAATAAAACATTTCTCCCAATTTAACAAAAAAAGTTAGAACATAAAACGCTACTAATAAAATTGTTGTAATTGGTAAAAAATCCTTAAACCTATTCAAGTCCATCAGCAATAGCCCCGCTTTTTAGTAAATTATTTAATAGTTAAATGTAACTATTATTGATCGACTAGATAAGCGGGTCAAAACTAAAGTCTAAAATGGGGTTTTATCACTCAAATCAATAGAAAGATCACTAATATTGGCAAGTTGTTTTGATTATGACTTGAATGCTGTGATAGTTTTCATACTGTTACTCCAAAAAAAGCCCACTGGGTAGTGGGCTAGTTAAATTAAATGCTAAGCTAATTAATTATGATTCTAGCTGAACAATTAATTCATCAGGTGAGGGTTAATATTAGAAATTACTATTTATATGTATCAACTAAATTGACCATTAACAATTGCTCCATCAGAACCAATGATTCCATATTGGTTGTTAAGCTTTGTTTTATAAATGCCATATCCATAAGACTCTTTAACATCAATTTGGTAAAACACTTTGTGATCTAGCTTATTATCGACTGCATTTTTTGTAAGTATAACAACAGGTTCCCCCTTTGATTGTACCGATGGAAAAATAATTCCGTCAGCGCTGTTATTATTGAGCTTCAATAACGTATCGCAAATAACTGATGTCACATGATAAAGATTTGGATTTGTGTCTATTGAGCGTGACATGATATCGCTAAAAAAAGCATTGATTAATAAAAATGATTTATAGCCGTCATCATTAAGTAATTTTGTGAAATCCTCTATATGTTTAGTCATATTTTTAAAATGAGCATCACCGTAGTAATTAGGTTTTATTTGTCGGATAACACTATCTACTATACCAATATCATAGAGCTTTAGTTGCTCAGAATCCTTTTTGCTAGATAGTAAAAGATTGAACTGGGATTTTTTTGATGCTTTAACTTCTGAAAGAGTGGTATCAAAACAACGGTTGAAAAAAGTTGTTTTTTTTAAAGCATTAAGATTCCCCCAACTATCAAAAGCATTAGGTAGGACATCTAAACAAGCATAAAAGACAAATTTGCCCAATTTATTTGCCCTTCCTAAGTCACTACCATTTGGATTATAGGAAAGAGCGCTTACATTTTGTGGTATTCCTTTTGATTTTGTTGCACGGACAAATATTGGATTACCCTGAAAGTTATTTAAAAGCGCAAAATTCCCCATGAAAAATGGTTTTAGATAATTTATAATTTCAGTTTCACTTAGTATGGGATCATCACTACTAATGTGTCCATTTAGTATACCGATATTATTTGATAGAATTTGTGGGTTGGTTTCATTGAGATTATCTGATATTGGTTTAGATGAATCAATTTTTAACATGCATCCTCCTGCATTTATTCGTTACATTAATTTTGATTCGGTATACTCATCTATTCTATACCCGTGATCGATGAAGATGCTTGACATTGAAAGATCAAGAGATCAGAATACTTAATATGAAT